>DAIPLE010000044.1:0-12964 GCA_036769425.1 Actinomycetota bacterium | reverse complement strand
CGCGGGGTGCGATTCGTGCGGCTGTGGTTCACCGACGTGCTCGGGTTCCTCAAGAGCTTCGAGATCACCCCCGCCGAGCTCGAGGTCGCCCTCGAGGAGGGCATGACCTTCGACGGGTCCGCGATCGAGGGCTACAGCCGGGTGCAGGAGTCGGACATGCTCCTGATCCCGGATGCCAACACGTTCGAGATTGTCCCCTGGCACGGTGACGAGGCGCCGACGGCGCTGATCTTCTGTGACGTCCATCGCATCTCGAACGAGCCGTTCGAGGGGGACCCTCGGTTCGTCCTGAAGCGGAACATGGAGCGAGCCCGGGAGAAGGGGTTCACCTTCTACGTCGGGCCGGAGATGGAGTACTTCTACTTCGGGTCGGAAGACTCACCCGAGCCGCTCGATCACGGCGGGTTCTTCGACCTGACCACCGAACGGGTGTCGAACCTGCGCAAGCAGACCATCGTCACCCTGGAGGCGATGGGGATCCCGGTCGAGTACAGCCACCACGAGCTCGGTCCGAGCCAGCATGAGATCGACCTGCGGTACACCGATGCGTTGACGATGGCCGACAACGTCATCTCGTTCCGCCACGTGGTGAAAAAGATCGCCGCCGACGTTGGGGTGTACGCCACGTTCATGCCGAAGCCGATCACGGGCGACTTCGGCTCAGGAATGCACACCCACCTGTCGCTCTTCGAAGGCGACGTGAACGCCTTCCACGACGCGAGCGACGCCCTTGGTCTCTCCAAGGTCGGGAAGTGCTTCATCGCCGGTCTGCTGCACCACGCCCGGGAGATCACCGCCGTCACGAACCAGTGGGTCAACTCGTACAAGCGGCTCAGCGTTCGGTACGAGGCACCGGTGTATGTCTGCTGGGCCCGGAACAACCGGTCGGCGCTGGTGCGGGTCCCCGTCACCAAGAAGGGCAAGGAGAGCTCGACGCGCATCGAGTTCCGATCCCCCGACCCGGCGTGCAACCCGTATCTCGCGTTCTCGGTGATGTTGGCCGCCGGCCTCAAAGGCATCGACGAGGGCTACGAACTCCCCGCGGAGGCGACGAACAACATCTTCGAGCTCACCCCAGAGGAACGGGCCGCGGAGGGGATCGCCTCGCTGCCCGAATCGCTGGGCGAGGCGATCGACGTGATGGAGCGCTCCGAGTTCGTCGCCGAGACGCTCGGCGAGCACATCTTCGAGCATTTCGTGCGCAACAAGCGTGCCGAGTGGGACGATTACCGGTCCCAAGTGACCCCCTACGAGCTCGACCGGTATCTCGGCACCTTGTGATGGAGATCATGGAGCCGCTTCTCATTTTCCCCGACCCTCCGCCGGCGCTGCTGGCCCAGACCCTCGACCTGGCCGGGTACCGCTGGAAGGCGGTCGCGAACGTTGCCGTCGCGGCCCAGCATGAGCCGCGCGACGGGTGGTCAGGGGCGGTCGTGGTGTGCGACGAGGACCCCGAGGGCGCGTTCGGCATGTGCCGGGCGTTGCGGAAACGCGACGCCGGCCTGGACCCGGTGCTGCTCCTGGTCTCCGGCGCGCAGCTCGGCGAGCTCGAGCTGCGCGAGGACCTCTTCGACGACTTCTGCCTGTCGCCGTTTCACCAAAGAGAGCTCGAGGCTCGCCTCCGCCACCTGTTCTGGCGCAGCGGGCTCGGCACCCGACCCGAGATCGTCGAATACGGCGATTTGATCCTGAACCTCGAGACGTACCAGGCGGCGCTCGGCAATCGACCCCTCGACCTCACCTACATGGAGTACGAGCTGTTGAAGTTCTTCGCCACCCACCCGGGGAAGGTCTTCACGAGAGAGCAGTTGCTCTCGCGGGTGTGGGGCTACGAGTACTACGGGGGTGCCCGTACCGTCGACGTCCACGTGCGTCGTCTGCGCGCCAAGCTTGGTGAGGAACACGCGAACTGGATCCAGACCGTGCGGTCGGTCGGCTACCGATTCGGTCAGGGACGGGCGCTGCCGTTCGGCTGATCGCCGTACCGCGCCCGGGCATTCGGCCGGGTCGCTACGAGGATCCGCTACTCGAGCCGGGTTCGGACTCGACGTCGGCCGGCTCCAGCCACCCGAACACCGCGCTCCACAGGGCGCCGGTCGCCATGACGCCGACCGGCACCACCACGACCATCGCCACAACGAACACCAGCGCACCAGGCACGAAAGGGACGCTACTCGCCGGCCCCGCTGGCCTGATCACGTGCGGGCGGCACGGGCGGCGGCGGTCGAGCGGGCCGGGAACGTCTCCGGTCTCGTCCCCTCGAACGCGGTGATCGCCTCCCAGGCCGCGGCCGCCACCGCGGCGAACACCGCGTCCCCGACCCGGGGTCGGGGCGCGCCGGGGTCGTCGAGCACGGTGACGTCGATCGGAGGGGTCGATCGGGCCCGCAGGATCCCGAACGATCGGATGGTGAGGTCGAGGACGTCGCCGGTCACCGCGTCGACGGCGACCGCTTCGGTCAAGACCCAGCCGAGGGCCATGTGCGCGGCGCCGACGCAGTACGAGCGGAGCACGACCTCGTCGAGCGGATCGCCGGCACCGACGCGGACCTCGACTCGGGCCAGCGCACCAGTCACCGGGTCGAGCTCCACCCTGGCGCCGCCGAGCGCCCCGCCCGGTGCCGCGGCCACGGTGAGGAGCCGCGCCGCCGCCACCCGTTCGTCGACGCAGAGCGCGCCGCGATCGAGTCCCGATTCGGTGACCGCGCCCTCCCGCAAGACGGTCTGCTCAGCCAGCGGGAAGGCGCGCAACGCGGACGAGGTCGGCGGGCCCGGCCGGGCCGCGGCCTCCCAGCGTTCCTCGATCGTCAGGTCGTTGACCGGCGGTGCGGGATCCCAGCGCATCGCCGAGCCGACGTACGCCCCGGCGATGCGCAGGGATCGGCCGTCGATGTGCGCGGTGGCCGCGATCGGGGGCCGTTTGGCTCCGAGCCGGACGACGTCCTCTCGCGAGTACACGACGCGGACCGCGGAGCCGAGCTGGTCGGCGAGCGCCCGGGCGGCGGGCGGGGCGAGGGAGTCGGTCTTGGCGCCGAACGCACCACCGTTGGCGAGCGGCGACGCGGGCGTCCCGCCAGGCTCGCACCACGACGCGTCCGGCTCGAGGTAGGCCGGCTCGACCCAGCTGGTGGTGAGGCTCACCCCGCCGTCAGGCCGAGACGGGCGCGGAAGCGGGGCGTCGTCGTCGCGGGTCGTGCGGCGCCCCTGGACCTTGCCGGCCCGGCTGCGGGCATCGTGGAGAGTCTCGGCGACGACCCAGCGCATCCCGACCGCGTCGACGGCGGCGGCCTCGGAACCGGCGGGGAGCGGAACCGCGACGAGGGCGTCGCCGGGGGCGACGTCGTCGGCGAAGCCGCCGCTGCCCAACGGCACCTCGGGACCGACCCGTTGGGGGACGCCGCCTTCGAGGGCTGCTCGCCGTGCCGCGTCGTCGAGCTGGCGAGACGTCCGGGCCGGTGAGGGGGCACCGATCGCGTCGATGACCGTCCGCCAGCCGGTGCAGCGGCACAGGTGCGCGGCGAGGGCCCGTTCGACGCCGACCGGGTCGACGTCGCCCCGGTCGAGGAGCGCCGAGGCTCGCATCAGAATGCCCGGGGTGCAGAATCCGCACTGAGACGCGCCGGTCGCGAGGAAGGCCGAGGCGAGCTCGTCTCGGTGCTGCGGATCGAGCCCTTCGATCGTCGTGACGTCGCGCCCGTCGACGCGCGTGGCGGGCGTGACGCACGCGACACGAGCCGCTCCGTCGACGAGGACGGTGCAGCACCCGCATTGACCCTGCGGGGCGCATCCGTCCTTCGCGGAGCGGAGCCCGAGCCGCTCGCGCAGCACCGACAAGAGCGACTCGCCGGGCTCGGCGTCGACGGTCACCAGATCGCCGTTGCAGCGAAACTCGACGCGATACGTATCGGTCATGGCCCTACGGCAGGATAGGAGTCGTGGCTCCTCCTCCCGATCTGAGCCGGCGGTCGTTCCTCGCCGTGGGCGGGGGACTCGCGCTCGCCGGGATCGCCGGCTGGCCCAAGTTGGCGGGCGCGGCGCAACCCGAAGCGTCGAAGGCGCTCAGCGCGCTGCTGGTGTCCAACGACCTGTACGTGTCGCCGCAGCCGCAACGGGTCGCGTTCGTCGTGTACCGGGGGCCGACACCGGCCACCGGCCCGGCGGCCCGCCTGGCGTTGGCTCCCCCGGGTTCGAGCCAGGGCCAGGTCGTCACCGCACGGCAGCTGAGCGGAGGGCTCCCGAAGGGTCGCGGGGTTTACGTCGTCGAGGCGGTGTTCGAGCAGCCCGGCACCTATCAGGGCCTGGTCCTCACCCGGGGCGCCCGGGTGCCGATCGCGCTCGAGGTGAAGCCGGCAGCGGAGGAACCGGTCATCGGGAGCACAGCGTCGAGGGCGCCGTCACCGACGAAGCAGAACCCGCTCGGGGTCGACCCGATCTGCACCCGGCAGCCGCCATGCCCCCTCCACGCGGTCTCGTTGTCCGACGTGATCGGGACCGGTCGTCCGGTCGCGGTCCTGTTCGCCACACCGGCGCTGTGCCAGACCCGGTACTGCGGTCCGGTGCTCGACGAACTCCTCAGTGTCCGCAAGGCCTTCGAGGATCGGGTCACGTTCGTGCACGTCGAGATCTACCGCTCGAACCGCGGCGTGGACCTCGCACCGACCGTGACGGCCTGGAACATCCAGTATGAGCCGTGGTTCTTCACCGTCGACGGAACGGGCGCGATCCGGGGCCGTTTGGACAGCGCCTTCGGCCGTGACGAGATCACGCCGCTGCTCCAGTCCCTGGTGACCCCCGGGTCCTAGTAGGAGCCCGGACGCGACCGGGCCCACCGGCGAACCGGTGGGCCCAATCCTGAACTGGTCGTCTGGTGACTTAGCGGCGCTTCGTCGTGCGTCGCTTCGCCGGCTTGCGAGCCGTCTTCTTCTTCGCCTTCTTCGCCGCCTTGCGCTTGGCGGGTCGACGGGTGGTCTTCTTGGCGGTGCGGCGCTTCGCGGTCTTCCTCTTGGCGGGACGCTTCTTGGTGGCCCGCTTCTTGGTCTTGCGGGCGGCCTTCTTCGCCGTCCGTCGCACCGGCCGCTTCTTGGTGGCCTTCTTCTTCGCGGGCCGCTTCTTGGCGGCCTTCTTCTTGGTGACCCGTTTCTTGGTCGCTTTCCGGGCCGTCTTCTTCGCCGGCTTCGCGGCGGACGGTGCCGGGGCGGATGCCGGTTTCGGTGTGGGCGTCGCCGGTGGCGACGGATCCCACGGTCGGGGCGGTGGCGGTGAACTCGGTACAGACGGTCCACCACCAAGCGGTGGGTTAGGCGGCCAGGTTGATGACATGTGCGTCGCTCCCTCCATCCAGCGCGGCGCGCTTGAACACGAATGACGCGTGTGGCGCGTAGCGTAACCCGATCACGGCACGCTGAACAGGTTTTCGCGCGCGTGTTTTCCGTGCTGTCGGCGGGCTACCCCGGGTCGGGGCGCGCTCAGCGACGGCCTAGGAGAAGGACTGCCCGCAGCCACACGACCGCTCGGCGTTCGGGTTGTTGATGGCGAAGCCTGCGCCCTGGAGGCCGTCCTTGTAGTCCAGGGTCGCGCCCTTGAGCATCTGGAAGCTGGCCGGGTCGATCACGACCTGAATACCACCGTGCTCGCTGCGGACGTCGTCGTCGGCGACATCGGCGTCGAAGAACATCTCGTAGCTGTACCCGGAGCAGCCGCCGGGGCGCACCGCGACGCGCAACGACAGCTCGTCGGTGGTGTCTTCGGCCTCAATGAGGCTCCGGACCTTGTCGGCCGCGGGGTCCGAGATCACGAATACCTCGCTGGCATCGGTCACGCTGAACACTGACATCGACTTCCTCCTCGGTGTCGAGCCTACCGGCCGTCGTGGGCCGCCACAGTCACGTGACACGGCTCTGGGTCGTACAACGTCGCGAACTCCTCCACGCTTCCCCCACCGACCTCGTCGACGAGGCCCTCGCACAGCCCCCGGTGGAGGTTGCAGACCAGCTCCGGGTACGCCTCGGCGAGCTCCCGGAACGGGCAGTGCAAGAAGTCGATGCGCACCGCCCCTTCGGAGGTGCCGTCCCCGGCGGCCACGCCCGGCTCGAAGCCGAGCCGTTCGAGTTCGCCGCTGAGGGCCCGCACGCACGAGCGGGACCGGGTCCGTCGGCCGGCCTCAGCACCCCAGGCGTGCCCGGTGTCGGCGGCATCGTCGGGGTCGGCTCCGACCCGTTCGGCGAGGGCGGCGAGGAGACCGGCGAGCAGGGCGTGCGCCGGAGGGTCGAACCCGAGGCTGGGGGCTCCCGGGGCGAGGAAGTAGAGGTGCTGGGGGCGACCGACGGTGCCCCGGTGCACGGCTTCGGCGTCGACGAGCCCCGCGTCGCGGAGCCGCTCGAGGTGGAGCCGCACGGTGTTGGGGTGCACGCCGAGACGCTCGGCGAGGTCCGGGGCGGACAGTGCCGACGGCGACGACGCCAGCTCGCGGTAGACGGCGTATCGGGTCTCGTCGGCGAGTGCCTTGAGGACGCCCAGGTCGATCACGGCCCTTGACCGTACCCGCCATCGGGCATATTTTCAAGAGAGACTGGTTTTATTGTGTGATGAGCGAAACGTCGACCCCAACCCCGCGCGCCACCGTCCCGACCGAGGATGACGTCCGAGGCATGCTCGCCGGCGTCATCGACCCGGAGCTGCACGCCAGCATCGTCGAGCTCGACATGGTCGACGAGGTTCGGATCGCCGACGACGGCGTGATCACCGTCAAGGTGGCGCTGACCACCGCGGGATGCCCGCTCCGGGGCCAGATTCAGGCCGACGTGGCCTCCAAGATCCGAGGCCTGTCCGGCGTCACCGACGTGATCGTCGAGTACGGGGAGATGACGCCGGAACAGAAGACCGCCGCGATGCAGCGGGCCCGTTGGAACGCTCGGGAGCACGCCGAGCCGACCGAGGTGCCGGCATCGACGCGGGTCTTGGCCGTCGCGAGCGGCAAGGGCGGGGTCGGCAAGTCGTCGGTGACGGTGAACCTGGCGGTCGCGCTCGCCGCCCGCGGCCTGACCGTGGGCGTGCTCGACGCCGACATCTGGGGGTTCAGTGTCCCCCGCATGCTCGGCGTCGATGGTCGCCTCGGCGGCACCGAGGGCAAGATCCACCCCAACACCCGGACCATCCCGAACCGGGCGGACCCGAACGGGCCCGACGGGGTCCTCAAGGTCGTCTCGATGGGATTCCTCGTCGACGACGAGCAGACCGCGCTCATGTGGCGCGGCCTGGTGCTCACCCGCGCCGTGGAGCAGTTCCTCCAAGACGTCCGGTGGGGCGACATGGACTACCTGCTGATCGACATGCCGCCCGGTACCGGAGACATCCAGATGGGCTTGGCGCGCATGCTGCCCCAAGCCGAGATGCTCGTGGTGACCACGCCGGCGCTGGCGGCGCAGAAGGTCGCGGCTCGGGTGGCGGACATGGCGCGTCGCTCGTACCTCAAGGTCACCGGGGTCGTCGAGAACATGAGCGCGTTCATCGCCCCCGACGGGACGCGCTACCCGCTGTTCGGTGAGGGCGGTGGGGACGCGCTCGCGACCGAGATCGGCGCGCCCCTGGTGGCGCAGATCCCCCTGGAGCCCGACGTGTCGACCGGCGCCGACACCGGGGTGCCAGTCGCGTTGTCGAACCCCGACGGGGTGGCGGGCGCCGCGTTCCATACGCTGGCCGCCCGGGTGGTCGAGGAGCTGCTCGTCCCGGTCGAGATGAGCAGCTGCACCGCCCGGATCCTGAACCTCGCGGCCGGCGGCTCCCCGACCTGACCTCCCGTCGGGTCAGGCGGCGCTCCACGCGGCTCTGGCGGTGGTGCCCGTCACCTTGCCTTCCGCTTTGAGCTCGACGAGATGGGCGTGCACCTGCCACCCCGCGGCTTCGATGAGCTCGGGAGGGAGCCCGTCGGACCCGTAAAGGGTGTCGACAATGTCCTTGACCTTCACCGGGCCGCGCTTTCGGACCAGGCGCAGGATCTGTTGGCCGCGCTGCTTGCGGTGCGCGAGGTAGTCGTCGATGCGGGCTCGGGGCTCGTCGATCACGTCGCCGTGGCCGGGAGCCAGCCGTGTGAGCCGCAGCCGCCGGAGCCGCTCGAGGGTCTGGACGTAAACCGCCATGTCTCCGCCTCGAGCGGGACTCACGACGGAGTACATGCCGTCGAGGACGGTGTCGCCGGTGAAGAGGACCCGTTCCTCTTCCAGCAGGAAGCACAGGTGGTTCGGCGCATGGCCCGGCGTGTGGAGGACCTCCAAGCCCCACTCGCTGCCCTCGATGGTGTCACCCTCCCCGATCACGCGGTCAGGGACGATGTCGCTGTCCTTGTCGCGGTGTTTGCCGAACGCGACCACCTCGGCGTGCGTCGCCTTCACCAGCCGGGCCGTCCCGGGGGCGTGGTCGGGATGGGTGTGCGTCAGCACCACCCACCGGACCCGCTCCTTCATGGACGCGCCGACGATCGCGTCGATGTGTGATTTCACGTCCGGGCCGGGGTCGATGACCGCCACTTCGTCGATGCCGACCAGGTACGTGTTCGTCCCGGGACCGGTGAACGGCCCCGGGTTCGGCGCGACGACGCGACGCACCAGGGGCGACAAGGCGCTCGGGACCCCCGGTGTCATGTCGGGCATCAGGCGGTGGTCCTTCGTCGGGGGCGATCCTCGTGTTGAGGATGGGGGTCGTCTCCGACTCGCAGCACCCAGCCCCGATCCCGATACCGCTCCTCGAGCGGTGACGGTTCACGCCACGCGGCTCGGATCGCGTCGAACACCGGTGCGACACGCGGGTAGCGGGCGATGAGCGCCAGGGTGCACCAGGTCGGCTCGATGAGCTCGAACTCGCCGTGGCGGCTCCGCTCCAACGCGGCGTCGGGTCGGATCCACAGCGAGGCGACGGTCTCGCCGTCATCGTGACGGTAGGCGTGGCCGTCCGGTGCCGGTGCCACGAAGAACCAGGTGTCGAAGCGGCGGGGAGCCCCCTGGGGGGTGATGAACCGGCCGATCGGCCACAGCGCCGCGGTGTCGAGGACCACGCCCAGATCGCTGATGATCTCGGTGAAGGAGCCCTCGCCCCGGTGGAGCGCCTGGCGGGCCGCGGTCAGCGATCCGACGTCGACCGGTGTCCCGGTCGCCGCGTCTCGGGCAAGGAGGACGCCGGCCTCCTCGAACGCCTCCCGGATCGCCGCGACCCGAAACCGGGCCGCGATGCCCGTCTCGGGGCCCCCCGCTGCCCGACCGGCGTCGAGCGCGGCGTCGCTGTCGTCAGGGTCGACGGCACCCCCGGGGAAGACGTACGCCCCGGCGGCGAAGACCGACCGGAGGTTGCGGCGCAGCATGAACACCTGCAGGTCGGGCGCGTCCCGAATCAACAGCACGGTGGCAGCGTCCCGCGGTTCCACCCGCTCATTCTACGGGGGTCAGATTTCGTGCGGGTGGCCGCTACGCCAGAATCGGGCCCCGTCGTACGCTGGCGTCGTGACCGATCCCAGGCGCGCGCTGCCTGCGGTGGACCGGGTCCTCGATTCGCTCGACGGGCTGCCACATGGGCTGTTGGTCCAATGCGCGCGTGGCGCACTCGACGAGGCCCGCCGCCGCGCGTCCGAGGGTGACGAGGTCGACGCCGAGGACGTCATCGACGATGCCCGCCAGCGCGTCGCCCGCCTCCGCGACGGGCTCCTCCAGCCGGTGGTGAACGCCACCGGTGTTCTGGTGCACACCAATCTGGGCCGGGCGCCGCTCAGCGGGGAGGCCCTCGCGGCGGCGGCGAACGTGGGGCGCGGCTACTCGAATCTCGAGTACCGCCTGGACGAGGGACGGCGGGGATCGCGTCACGAGCACGCCGGTGCTCTCCTCGCCCAGGCGTGCGGCGCCGAAGCCGGCATCGTCGTCAACAACAACGCGGCCGCGGTGCTGCTGGCGCTCGGCGCGGTCGCCCGAGGGCGCGAGGTGATCGTGTCTCGGGGCGAGCTGGTCGAGATCGGCGGGGGATTCCGGGTGCCGGAGATCATGGCCGAATCGGGGTGCCGGCTCGTCGAGGTCGGCACGACCAACCGGACCCGGATCCAGGACTACCGCGCCCAGCTGGGCCCCGAGACGGCACTGCTCCTCAAGGTGCACGCCTCGAACTACCGGATGATCGGCTTCACCGAATCGACGCCGGTCGCCGCGCTCGCCGAGCTGGGCCCGCCGGTCATGGTCGACGCCGGCTCGGGATTGCTCGACGAGACCACCCCGTGGCTCCCGCATCGACCCGCGTGGCTCCACGACGAACCGGGGGTGCGCCAGGCCCTCGAGGCCGGCGCGGCCCTGGTCACGTTCTCGGGCGACAAGCTGCTCGGCGGTCCACAAGCCGGTGTCGTGCTCGGACGATCCGACCTCGTGGCGAGCATCGCCCGCCACCCGCTGGCGCGCGCGGTGCGGGCCGACAAGCTGACGCTCGCCGCGCTCCAACAGGTTGCGCTCGCCTACCTCGATGGCGACGCGACCACGATCCCGTTGTGGCGGATGGCCACCGCGTCCCTCGACGAGCTGGCCGGCCGGGCCGAGCGCCTCGCAGCCGCGATCGCGGGCACGAAGGTCCTCGACACCGAGGCCGTGGCCGGCGGCGGCTCGCTGCCCGGGCTCACGATCCCGTCGGTTGGGGTCGCGGTCGAGGTGCCCGACCCGGACGCAGTGCTGGCCGCGCTCCGCGGCGCCGGTGTCGTCGCCCGGGTCGAGGCCGGCGCGGTCGTCTGCGACCTGCGCACGGTCGACGCCGACGACGATCAACGTCTCGGCGTCGCCCTCGCCGCGGCCCGCGACGCCCGGTGAGGACGGTCGCGACCGCAGGTCACGTCGACCACGGGAAGTCCTCCCTCGTCCACGCGCTCACAGGGACCGATCCCGACCGGTTCACGGAGGAGAAGACGCGGGGCCTCACCATCGACCTCGGTTTCGCGTTCACGACGCTTCCCTCGGGCCTCAAGATCGGGTTCGTCGACGTTCCCGGCCACGTCCGCTTCATCAAGAACATGCTCGCCGGTGTCGGCGCGGTCGAGGTGGCCCTCTTCGTCGTCGCCGCGACCGAAGGCTGGATGCCCCAGAGTGAAGAGCACCTGCGCATCCTCGAGCTGCTCGGCGTGCGCCACGGGATGGTGGCGCTGACGAAGGCCGACCTCGTCGACACCGAGATGCTGGAGCTGGCGCAGCTCGAGGTGGAGGAACGCCTCGCTCGGTCGCCCCTGGCGACGGCGCCGGTGGTGGTCTGTGACTCGGTGTCGGGGCGGGGCCTGGACGAGGTCCGGTCGGTCCTCGATGCGGTCTTGGCCGCCGCTCCCGCCGCTCGCGACCTCGGCCGGCCTCGGCTGTGGGTCGACCGAGTCTTCGCCATGAAGGGAGCGGGGACGATCGTGACCGGGACGCTCGCCGGCGGATCGCTGGCTTTGGACGACGAGCTGCGCGCGGGTTCGCACCCGGTTCGCGTGCGCGGCATCGAGACCGCCGGGCAGCGGGTGGACGCCGTCGACCCGGGAGCGCGCGTCGCGTTGAACCTCGCCGGGATCGACCACCGATCGCTGCGGCGAGGCGACGCCGTGGTGCGGCCCGACCAGTGGCGAACCCCGACCGTGGTCGACGTCGCGGTCGTGAATCTTCCGGGTGAGGACGTGAAGCGACGAGGTCGGCTCCAGGCCGCGGTCGGCTCGGGTGAGCACCGGGTCTGGTTCCGCACTCTCGGCGACGAGGGTCGGTTCGCCCGACTCCGGTTCGACACCGGCCTGCCCTTGGCGCCCGGGGACCGGCTGGTGCTTCGCGACGCCGGCCGCCGGCGAACCCTCGCCGGAGCCGAAGTGCTCGACGTCAGCCCGGCCCGTCGGGTCGGCGATGTCGACGCCCGGTTAGGGCGTCCCCTCGGGGAGCGGCTGCTCACCAGTCGGGTCTGGCTCGACGACGAGACGCTCGGACGGGACGGGGGCCTGTCGACGGACGAGGCCCGGGCCGTCGCCGACGATCTGGTGACGCGCGGCGTGGCGACCCGGGTCGGCGGGTGGGTGGTCGACGCCTCGACCCTGGCCACGCTTCGAACCGAGTCCGCTGAGCGGGTCCTCGACCATCATCGCCGCCACCCCCGCGATCCCGGGATGGACCTCACGGCCCTCGCCGATCTCGGGCGCGTCCCGGCACCGCAGCTGCGGGCCGCGCTCGCCGACACGCCGACGCTGGTCGTCGAGCACGGGTTGGTTCGGGACCGCGCGCAGGGACAGGTCACCGAATCAGCCGAAGCGCGTCGGCTCCTGGCGGAGTTCGACGCCGCTCCCTTCGCGCCGCCCGAACCCGCGGCCGATGGCCTAGAGCTGGTCCGGGCCCTGGTCCGCGAAGGCCTGCTCGTCGACGTCGACGGCGTCGTCTTCAGCGCCGGCGCCCTCGACCAGGCCCGCCAGGCCGTGATCGAGGCGTTACGGGAGCGCCCTCGCCTGACCGTGGCGGACATCCGCGACCTGCTGGGTTCGACCCGCAAGTACGTCGTCCCGATCTGCGGCTGGCTGGACCGCAACGGCGTGACCCGCCGACGCGGCGACGAGCGGATCCCCGGGCCGGCGAGCCAGATCAGCCCCTGACCGCCGAAGCCGGCGTCCGGGCACCGGCTGGCGGCCCCTAACTAACCGGCGCGCTCGAGGAGGGCCCGGCGCTCGGATTCGTTGAGGCCGCCCCAGATGCCGTGCGGCTCGCGGATCTCCAGCGCGAAGTCCAGACACGGGGTCCGCACGGGGCAAGTCGCACAGATCGCCTTCGCTCGCCGCTCCCGGCTGTCCCGCTCGGGCCGAGATTCGGGCGTGGCTGGCGGGTAGAAGAGCACCGATTCCGGGCCCCGGCATGCGGCCTGGCGCTGCCAAGCCTCGGCGACGCGGTCAAGCGCCACAGTTCCCCCTCTCGTCACCCGCAACGATCCGGGCCGACGCGCGGACGTTACCCCCG
>DAIPLE010000191.1:0-4307 GCA_036769425.1 Actinomycetota bacterium | reverse complement strand
TCGTCCGCTCGACCGGCGGCATCCCCGAACCGATGCCAGTGCGCGAGCCGCTGGCGCCCCCGCGTCCGGCGGCGGCCGCGCCCCGGCCCCCCGCCGCGCCACCCGAGGCGCCACCGGCACCCGACGCCCCGCAGCTGCGATCACCGACCGGCAAACCGATCCCGCCGCCGCCCGGCGGGCGCCGCCAGCCCCCGTCCCCCGGCCAGCGGGTCTTCACCCCGAGCTCGGGTGCCCCGCCGCGCAGCGGCGGAGGAGGCGCCGGCGCGGGCGCCCCGAGTCGCCCTCGTTCCGGCGGCGGTCCGTTCCCGGGCCGGGGCCCCGGCGGACCCGGTGGAGGACCTGGCGGCCCCGGTGGTGGCCGCGGCGGTCCCCCGGGACGTCGCTCCGGACCCCAAGGGCAACGACCGCGTCGCAAGAAGCGTCGTCGCCGCGACTTCGAAGACCTCGGGCCCGCGTCGCCCACCGCGCTGACCCCACTCGACGCGCCGGTCCCCGAGGGCGAGATCGTGGTCCCACGAGGGATCACCATCCAAGAGCTCGCGCCCAAGTTCAACCGCAACGCCGCGGACCTCGTGCGGATCCTCATGGACGCCGGCGAGATGGTCACCGGCACCCAGACCCTCGCCGACGAGATGATCGAGCTGATCGCCGAGACCCTCAGCGCCGAAGTGCTCCTCGTCGAGCCCGGCCAGGAACAAGAGCTCGAGCTGCAGGCACTCCTCGGCGATGACGAGGAAGAAGAAGACGACGCGCTCCTCGAGCCTCGCCCACCGATCGTGACCGTCATGGGTCACGTCGACCACGGCAAGACGACGCTCCTCGACGCGATCCGCTCCACGAACGTCGTCGCCGGCGAAGCGGGCGGCATCACGCAGCGCATTGGCGCCTACCAGGTCGACCGCGACGGCCGCCGCATCACCTTCATCGACACCCCAGGACATGAGGCGTTCACCGCCATGCGGGCCCGCGGCGCGCAAGCGACTGACATCGCGATCCTCGTCGTCGCCGCCGACGACGGTGTCATGCCCCAGACCGTCGAGGCGATCAGCCACGCCCGGGTCGCCGAGGTCCCCGTCATCGTCGCGATCACGAAAGTCGACCGCGAAGACGCCGACACCCAACGGGTCCGCCAACAGCTCGTCGAACGAGAGCTCGTCCCCGAAGAATGGGGAGGTGACACCATCGTCGTGGAGGTCGCCGCCCCGACCGGCCAAGGCATCGAGGACCTACTCGCCGCGATCGTGCTCGTCGCCGACGTGGAGGAGCTGACCGCCAACCCGAAGGCCCCCGCCCGGGCGTTCGTCCTCGAATCGAACCTCGATCAGGGCCGAGGCCCGGTCGTCACCGCGCTCGTCGAACGCGGCACGCTACGAGTCGGTGAGCCCTTCGTCGCCGGGAACGGATGGGGCAAGGTCCGCGCCCTGTTCAACGACCGCGGCGAAGCCGTGAAGGAAGCCGTGCCCTCGATGCCGGTCGAGGTCCTCGGCCTCGACGAGCTGCCCCTCGCCGGCGACGAGCTCCGCGTCGCCCCCGACGAGAAGACCGCCCGCACCGTCGCCGAGGCACGCGGGCGACGCCGACGCGCCGCCGGCATGGCCCACCCGCTGACCCTCGCCGGAGGGGCCCGCCTCGAAGACATCTTCGCGATGGTCCAGCGCGGCGAGGTTGCGACCCTCAACGTGGTCCTGAAGTCCGACACCCAAGGCTCCCTCGAGGCCATGACCGACGCGCTGCGCAAACTCGACCAAGACCATGAAGAGGTTCGGCTCTCGTTCGTGCACCGCGGGGTGGGCGGGATCACCGTGTCCGACGTCAACCTCGCCGCGGTGTCGAGCGCCACCGTTATCGGCTACAACGTCCGTCCTGACCGCAAGTCCCGCGAGCTCGCCGAGTCCGAGAATGTGGAGCTTCGCCTCTACGAGGTCATCTACCAGGCCCTCGAGGACGTCACCGCCGCGCTCGTCGGCATGCTCCAACCCGAGTTCGAAGAAGTCGTCACTGGCGACGCCGAGGTCCGCGAGGTCTTCTCCGTCCCTCGGGTCGGCAAGATCGCCGGCTGCTACGTCCAGAACGGGACGATCACCCGCGGCTCGAAGGTCCGGTTCCTGCGCGAGGGCGTCGTCATCTGGAACGGCACCGTCACGTCGCTCAAACGATTCAAGGACGACGCGCGCGAGGTCCAATCCGGGTTCGAGTGTGGAATCGGCCTGTCCGACTTCCAGGACCTCAAACCCGGTGACGTCATCGAGACCTACGACCTCAACGAGATCGCCCGCACCCTCTCCTCCTGACCGCGATCGCCCGCCCCACGCGCCTTCGACGCCGGGCACGGGATCTCGGACACGACCCCGGCGGACCCGTCCCTCCCTAGCCGCGCGCCGATCGGGGGCTGGTTCGCAGACCTCACCGGCCCGGTGACGGGTTCCTGGTACCCCCCGCGGGGTGATCACCAGCTACCCGCTAAACACGCCGAACACGTTGGGCGTCCGGCCTATCCGACACGGGGGCCCAAGAACACCCTGTGGGTCGCCGAGCTCGGTCACGTCGTGCGCATCACCCTCGCGCCGTCTCGTCGGTAGTGCTGCTCGCGGGGCGAGCCGCGCGGCGTGCTGGATGGCGTCGGTGCGGCGGCGACGATGGTCAGCGGACCCGCGCGCGCCGCCGGTTCTCATGGAGGCCGACCGGTTCCCCCGGGTGGGGTCCCGCGATGGGTGGCGGGACCACGGTCATCGACCCCCGCTGACGTCGAGGATGGCGCCGGTCACGTACGAGGCTTCGTCGGAGAGCAGCGAGGTGATCGCCCGCGCGACCTCGGGTGGGTCACCGACCCGTCCCATCGGGATCGAGGGCCCGAGCCGATCGGGTCGGCCCGGGTCCCCGCCGATGCCCCGGCTGCCGCCGGTCACGACGAAGAGGGGACACATCAGCGGCAGTCTCGTCGCTCCGACGGGCCTCGGGCGCGACGGTTGATCCTGGTCATCACCTTCGGCTTGGCCGGTCAGGCCGGCGTGCGCACCGCGTCGGCTTCCCGGCCGTCGGCGACCCGGGACAGCCGTGCCACCTTGAGCTGGGTCTCCTCCCACTCCCGGCCAGGATCCGAGTCGGCCACGATCCCGGCGCCGGTTCCAAGCCGCGTCTCGCCGTGCGTCACGGTGAACGTGCGGATCGCTACCGCGAGATCCCCGCGATCACGTTCGGTGTCGATCCACCCGACCGCGCCGCAATAGACACCGCGTCGACACGGCTCGAGGTCCTCGATGACCTGCAGGACCCGCGGCTTGGGCGCACCCGTGACTGACGCCGGCGGAAACGTCGCCCGGATCACGTCGGACAGGTCCACGCCGGCCCGGCGGCGACCCCGCACCGTGCTGACCAAGTGCACCAGCCCGGGATGTGGTTCCGCCGCGCACAGCTCCGGGACGTGCACCGTGCCGTACTCGCAGCAGCGCCCGAAGTCGTTGCGGGCGAGGTCGACGATCATCACGTTCTCCGCCCGGTCCTTGGCGCTGGCCAGCAGACGCGCCGAGCGGGTGTCGGTGCCCTTGATCGGTCGTGTCTCCAGGATCCCGTCACGCCAGGAGAGGAACCGCTCGGGAGACGCTGACACCACCGAGACCTGGGACCCGTCCGGGTGCGGCAAGACCAGCACCGACTCGTGTGGCGCCGGGTTCACGTCGCGTACCGCGGCGCTCAGCGCGATCGGGTCGGCCTCGCGCCACGTGACGCGCCGCGTCAGATTCACCTGATAGCAGTCGCCGGCCTCGATCAGCCCGATGATCTCCCGCACGCCGCTCTGATAGCTCTCCCGGGACAGACTCGACGTGGACGAACCCAACGGGCTGACCGGCGCCGGTGTCGGCGCGCTCCCGACAAGCTGCTCCAAACGCGCCCGGGCGCGACGCGGACCGACGTAACGCACCCCGTCCGGCCCGACGAGGGCGCGGGCGTCGTACCGAGCCAGGAGCAGATCGGGCAGACCGTCGTCGTCGACGAGGCGGGTCTCGACCGGTTCGATGACCCGGCCGAGGTCGAACGCCACGAACCCGGCCCACCAGCCCGGCGTCAGCGACCGCAGCGCGGCGAACGCCGTCGACCCCGACGCCGCGACCACCTCGACCGGCTCCGCGGCGACGATCACGCCCCGTCCGCTCCGCAGCCCGACCGGCGACGCCGCACGACACGCCAGCGGCCACGGGCCCATCGCTTGGGAACACTAGGGCCATGCCACGCCAGGCCCGCCGGGCTTTCTCCACCCGCGCACCGCGGCGACGCCGCCGAGAACCGTGCCCCCGAAAACTTGACTAGAT
>DAIPLE010000190.1:0-4328 GCA_036769425.1 Actinomycetota bacterium | reverse complement strand
CGCGACGAGTCCGGCGTGCCCGACTACACCGCCCCGGTCGAGGTCGTCCCAGCGGGCTGAGCCGCGAGGCAATCTGCGAGACTGCCCGGGCCGTGCGCCCCGCCGACCTCCTCGACCTCTTCGTCACCGCCGCTGACGCGCAACGCGTCGCGCTCGCCCCCCTGAGCTCGACCGAGCTGCGGACACGAACCCCCCGACCGGGTCAGTACGCGCTCGACCTCGTCGCCGACGCCGCCGTCCTCGACGTCCTGCACCGAGCCCCGGTCGCGATCGTGAGCGAAGAGTCCGGACGGTCGGGAGTAGCCGACGCCGCGATCACGGTGGTTGTCGACCCCGTTGACGGATCCACGAACTGCTCGCGGCGCATCCCGTACTGGGGGATCTCGCTCTGCGCGCTCGACGCCGACGGTCCCCTCTGCGCGCTGGTGGTCAACACCACGACCGGGGAACAGTTCTCCGCGGTGCGCGGCGACGGGGCCCAGGTCAACGGCACGCCGCTGCGGGCCTCGACGATCACCCGCGTCGAGGACTCGTTCGTCGCGGTGTCGTCACTGCCCCGGCCACAACCGTGGAAGCAGTTCCGTGCGCTCGGGTCCTCCGCGCTCGCGCTCTGCGATGTCGCCGCCGGTCGGGTCGACGCCTACCTCGACAGCCCCGGGTTCGAGCAAGCCCCCTGGGACTACCTCGGCGGGTTGCTGGCCTGCACCGAATCCGGGGTGACCGTCATCGACGCCCGGGACCGGGCGCTAGCCGTGATCGACCCTGACGCGCGCCGCCAGGTGCTGGCCGCCGCGACCCCCGAGCTCCTCGACGCGCTCCGCGCCGGCGTGGCGCCATGACCGGTCTCGACCTCGACCGGCTCCTCGACGCCGCGGTCGCGGCCGCCCGGGCCGGTGGCGAGATCGTGCGCGGCGCCGTCGACACCGCACCCGAAGCCCGGGAGAAAGCCCCGGGGGACTGGGTCAGCGACGCCGACACCGCCAGCGAACGGGCGGTGCGGTCCGTGCTCACCGACGCGGCCCCGGATCTACCCGTCCATGGCGAAGAAGAAGGAGGGGAGCGGGGCCGAATCGGCTGGCTGGTCGACCCGATCGACGGCACCACCAACTTCTTGCACCGCTTCCCGGTCGTCGGCGTGTCGGTCGCGCTCGTCGACGACGGACAGCCGATCGTCGGTGTCGTCCACGCCCCGCTGCTCGGCGACACCTACACCGCTCGGCTGGGTGGCGGCGCCCACCGCAACGGCACCCCCATCCGGGTTAGCGAACGGACGCCGTCCCAGTCGGTGCTCGCCACCGGGACCCCGTTTCGGGCCAAGCAGACCCGGCTCCGCGAGTACGTGCGCGTCTTCGAGCGGGCCATGCTGACCTTCGAGGACCTCCGTCGAGCCGGCGCCGCCAGCCTCGACCTCGCCTGGACCGCAGCTGGGGTCTTCGACGGCTACTTCGAACAAGCCCTCGGCCCGTGGGACGTCGCCGCCGGCGCGTTGCTGGTCCGAGAAGCCGGAGGGCGCGTCACCGACTGGGCCGGCGACCGCGACGGCTGGATCGCGTCGGGTGACATCGTCGCCGCCGCGCCGACCGTCCACGAGCAGATCCTCGACGTCATCGCCGGGAACGTCAGCGACCCCGCGTAATTCAGGTCGACAGCGAGGGAACCGGGAGGGACTGGCGCGGCGTGCGAACCCGAGCTGCCTCTTCCCCGAGCGCGGTGTACACCGCGTTGGTGACCTCCAGGTTGCGCTGCTCGGCCTCGAAGTAACCGGCGAGGCCGTTCGCCACCACGACGATCACCAACCCCAGGTCGGGGTCGACCAGCCCCCGGGACGACGCCATCCCCCCGTGGCCGTACGCGCGGCGGCCGGCACCG
Organism: Actinomycetota bacterium; assembly: GCA_036769425.1. Lineage (GTDB taxonomy): Bacteria > Actinomycetota > Acidimicrobiia > IMCC26256 > PALSA-555 > PALSA-555. Next base: position 2,459 of record DAIPLE010000190.1, on the reverse strand, counting down.
CCGGTGAAGGAACGCTGCACCCCCAGTCCCCACGGGATGTCGAGCCCGAAGGTGAGGTCCTTGACGCCGTAACGGTGGATCGCGCCCATCACCTCGGTGGTGCGAGGCTCGAGGAGCGAGGGACCGAACCCGACCAGCGCCTCATAGAACCGGCCCAGCTCGCGGGCCGGGCCCCGCATCCCGCCGCCGGGCTCGACCTTGGCGATGTGCCACGGCTCGTTGTGGACCTCGTCGATGCGGTACGGGACCATTTGTATCCCACCGTCGGGATCGCGGGTCGGCCAGCGATGACCGGTCCACACCACCGGGACGATCCGGTCACCGAGCTCGCGTTGGTGCTCGACTGGGATCCCCAACGAGCAGTTGACCAGCCCGCGGGGCTCCAAGATCTCCTCCTGCAGGTACCGCTCGATCGGGCGGCCGTCGACCCGTTCGACGATGGCGCCGAGGACTCGCCAGCCGCTCGCCGCGTGATACGCCGCGGCGGTCCCGGGTTCCCAGACCGCCCGGGTGGCGATCGTGGCGTCGAGCGCCTGGGCGAAGGTGACGTCGGCGTCGTAAGTCTTGTCGGACCACATGGGGAAACCGCCGGTGTGGGTGAGGACGTGGCGCAGCGTGCAGCGCTCCTTGCCGTCCCCCCAGCCCGGCAGGTAGTCGCCCACCCGATCGTCGAGGCCGATCCGTCCCTGCTCCCACAGTCTCAGGACTGCGACGGTGGTGAGCGGCTTGCCCGATGAGTACCAGAGCATGAGGTCGTCGGTGCGCAACGGTCGGCCCGGTCGGCTCTCGCCGATGGCCTCGTCGAGGAGCACGGCGCCGTTCCGGGACACGTACACCTGGGCGCAGCCATGCCACCTCGCGGCCCGGCGTTGCTCGAGGAGGTCCCGGACCACCGTGAGATCGGGAGTCACCGTCACAGGGCGCCTACCGTAATTGGCTTGACCCGAGGTGGGCATTCTGCCAATCTCGATGGACCCGCTGCCGCGGGCGCACACCGACCCGAGGACCGACCCACGATGGGACGCAACCCGATGACCAGCCACCAGGCCGGCTTCGGGTCGACGCGCGCCCGGTCGGCCTACGCGTGCGCCATGGCGAACGGCTCGTGGTCCACCGTCACCGCGTTCCTTCCGGTGATTACCGACCACAAGCCCGTCCCCGGCGGCCACCCGTGACCTCGTAGCGAACCACCGCACTCGAGCCACCAGGCCGCCGGGAAACCCGGCGGCCTTTCTGCGTCTCAGGACCGAAACGCCCACCAACCAACCAGCAGCAGCCCAAACCAGGAAGAAGAGGAGAGAGGAGCGAGCGATGTTCGCCATCGAGGACTGGCTCAGCGAGGAGCCGTGGCGCCTCGAGGCCCGCTGTCGTGACAGCGGTGCCTCCCTGACGCCGCTGTTCTTCTCGGAGCAACTCGACGACATCGCGCGAGCCAAGGCGTTCTGCGCCGGATGCGACGTGCGTGAGCCCTGCCTCACCGCGGCGGTCAACCGCCGCGAGCCCTGGGGCGTGTGGGGTGGAGAGCTGCTCGTCAACGGGAAGGTCATCGCGAACAAGCGCAAGCGAGGCCGGCCGCCGAAGCATCCTCGTCCTGAGGACGCCCTCCCCACGACGTGGGAGCTCGACGTCGCCGACATCGCGTAACTGATCACCGCAACACGGCGGGCCGGGGTGACGACGGCCGGGGCATGATCCCCCCGGTGCCCCGGTCGAGCCCCGGTCCGCCCGCGGTCAATCCATCTGCCTCCCCGCCCACCACCGAGGGTCGTTGCTACCCTCGCCGTTCGAAGACGGGCGTTTAGCTCAGCCGGAAGAGCGCCGCCCTTACAAGGCGGAAGCCGGGGGTTCGAGTCCCTCAACGCCCACGCGCGAAAGGGCTGATGAGCGGCCTCTTCTCGGCGTGCTTTTCCCTCGCGAGGGCGCCGTCGCGGCCCGCCGTGCCCTCCGTATGCCCTAACTCTCCACGAAGCGGAGAGCCTGACAGTTGACTCGTACGCCATCTGGCCCGCTGGATCGGCCCCCGGGACCGGAGCGGTCTCAGCCTGCTTATGTGGATTCGGCGTAAGGTGCGGCCGTCACGGCGCTGTGACGCGGGGTCGATGAGGATCGCGGCCCTTGACCTTCCGAAACGAGAGAAGAGACCAAGTGCTTCGATTTAGGATCGCCGCGCTGGCAGGCGTGCTCGTCATCGGCACCGTCGGCGCGGGATTGACGGCCGCGTCTGCAGGGACGGTTGCTCATGTGCGGGACAAGCCCACGAAAGGCGAACAGGCGTTAGCCAACCATGTGCCCTCGTCATACGCCAACACGTGCGTGGGCTTCACTGCTTCGACCAAGAAGACGGATGCCAAGTTCTTCCCAAAGGTGAAGAAGCAGATCAACCAGATCGTCGCGGCGATCCAGTGTAAGCCAACGGGAGCGTCCGTGCCGGACGTGGTCATTTTCACGCAATGGAAGAA
>DAIPLE010000043.1:0-13069 GCA_036769425.1 Actinomycetota bacterium | reverse complement strand
CCTCGAATGGGACTTCCGGCTCCCGCGGGTGGCGTCGATCAACGCCTCGGGCCACAAGTACGGGCTCGTCTACCCCGGCGTCGGCTGGGTCGTCTGGCGTGACACCACCGCGCTGCCAGACGAGCTGGTGTTCTCGGTCAGCTATCTCGGCGGCAGCGAAGACACGTTCTCACTCAACTTCTCGCGCCCCGGCGCTCCAGTCATCGCCCAGTACTACAACTTCCTCCGGCTCGGCCACGACGGCTACCGGCGGGTGCAAGCGACCACCCGTGACATCGCCCGACACCTTGCCGAGGGAATCGACAAGCTCGGCCCGTTCGAGCTGATCACCCGGGCCCAGCACCTTCCGGTCTTCGCCTTCACGTTGAAGAAAGAGGAGCAGCGGTACTCGGTCTTCGACGTCTCCCGCTGCTTGCGAGAGCGCGGCTGGCTGGTGCCCGCCTACACCTTCCCACCTCATCTCGAGAACCTCGAGGTCCTGCGAATCGTCGTCCGCAACGCGTTCAGCTCGGACCTCGCCGACCTCCTCCTCGACGCCCTCAAGGCCGCGATCCCAGAGCTGGAACGCCAGGCCGGTCCCCTCAGCCGCCCCATCCCGTCGTTCCACCACTAGGCCCCAGCCCGCTTCCGCTTCACCGCGCCGGTCCACCGGGCGGACGACCGTCGCCGACCGGTCGCCACCCGACGGCGGCCCGGACGGGGTGCAGGTCTCGCCGCCTGGACTCCCCGGGCCGTGGGGCGATCGAGGCCACCGGCGCTACGACGCCGCCGACCCCCATCCGGGACTTCGATCGCAGCCCACGGAACGATTCGCAGGGTTTGGTCGTTTTCTTGTTGTCCCCTTACCGGGGCCTGCGAACCTGGTCGTGCCGGCCCGCCGCCCTCCGGCGCCGCGGGTCTGGAACCCTGGTGGTGTCATCACCCAACCTGTCGGTGCAACGAGAGAGGGTCCGCGATGAGAGTTGGAGCAGCCGACCGGGACTCCGGGCTCCGGCGAGTCTCCCGGATCACGCGCTGGCTCGTCGCCGGCTCGGTGACGGCCGCCGGGGTCCTCTCCGCGGTCGTCGCACAGGCACTCCCCGGCAACTCCGGTTCCGTCGCCACGCCGAGCCCCGGTTCGGGAACCGCCAGCACCGCGGCGTCCCCGACGACGACGCCGACGACCAGTCCGACCCTCAGCAGCCCCTCGGTCACTGACCCCCCGATCCAGCCAGCACCGCCACCGGTTTCCACCCAACGTCGCGCGGTCACTCGATCCAGAGGCTCGTGAGCGCAGACGTCTGGTCAGAGACGTTCCCGGCGCTGGGCACAACTGCCACCCTCGTCGTCACCGAGCTCGCGGCGCTCCCCCGGGCCCGCGCCATCCTCGAGGATGTCCTCGCCGACGTCGACCGGTCCTGCAGTCGGTTCCGCGCCGATTCTGATCTGACCCGCGTCAACGACGGTCATGGTCAACCCGTGACCGTCGGCACCACGCTGATCGACGCGATCGAGGTCGCCCTCCGCGCCGCCCGGCTCACCGACGGAGACGTCGACCCGACGATCGGGAACGCGCTGCGGCTCCTCGGCTACGACCGCGACTTCGCGACCGTCGCCGCCACCGGCGGATCGTTGTCGTACCGCGTGGAGCGGGTACCCGGATGGTGGACCGTCGACGTCGACCACGCCGCGGGTACGGTCCGCGTTCCCGACGGCGTCCAACTCGACCTCGGTGCCACCGCCAAGGCCCTCGCCGCCGATCGGGCCGCGGGAAGGATCGCCAACGACACGGCATGTGGCGCGCTCGTCAGTCTCGGAGGCGACGTCGCCGCAGCCGGATCGGGCCCCGAGGCCGGATGGGCGGTGCTCGTGACCGACGACCACGCCGCGGGACCGGACGCGCCCGGGGAGACGGTCGCCATTCGGGGCGGCGGAATGGCCACCTCCAGCACCGCGGTTCGCCGGTGGCGCCGCGGCGACGACGACCTCCATCACATTGTCGATCCCACCACCGGCCAGGCCGCGGACGCAGTGTGGCGGACCGTGACCGTCGTCGCCGCCAGCTGCGTCGACGCCAACATCGCGACCACCGCCACGGTGGTGCGGGGCGAAGCCGCCATCGACTGGCTGGCTGCCCTCAACCTGTCCGCTCGACTGGTACGCCCGGACGGCACCGTCCTGCGGATCGGTGACTGGCCGGAGCCGATCCGATGAGCCCCATCACGGCCACCGCGGGCCCGACGTTCCTCTGGTACCTCGCGCGTGGCAGCGGCATCGCCGCGTTGATCATCTTGACCCTCAGCATGGTGCTCGGTCTCGTGACGTCGGTGCGTTGGACTAATCCCCGCTGGCCTCGCTTCGTCGTCGAGCTCCTGCACCGCAACGCGTCGCTCATCGCCTTCGGCCTCGTCGCCATCCACGTTGCCACCGTCGTCATCGACGGCTTCGCGCCGATCGGGTGGGTGGACGCGGTGATCCCGTTCCTCTCGCCATACCGGCCGGTGTGGTTGGGGATCGGCGCCGTGGCGTTCGACCTGCTCGTGGCCATCCTCGCCACCAGCCTCTTGCGACATCGGATCGGACACCGAACCTGGCGGTGGGTGCACTGGTTCTCATACCTCTGCTGGCCCCTCGTCGTGGTCCACGGTCTCGCGACGGGCAGCGACACGAAGGTCGGCTTCGTGCTCATCCTCACCGTGGTGTGCATCGTGGCAGTGATCTTCGCGATCTGGTGGCGCCTCGCCGTGGGCTGGCGCGAGCACACCGGCGTCCGCGTCGGCGCGTTGGTGACGACCTTCGTCGCCCCGCTGGTCCTGGTGGCTTGGCTCACCACGGGTCCCCTCGCCGCCGGCTGGGCTCGCCACGCCGGCACCCCCGCCAACGTCCTCGCGAAGGTCGGAACCACGCCGGCGGCAACGAGCACACCTGCGCCGACCACCACGGCATCGGTCCCGACCGCCCCGTTCAGCGCCTCGTTGACCGGGTCGCTCACCCAATCGAACCCCAACGCGAACGGGCAGGTGACCCTCCGGATCGACGCCACGCTCAGCGGAGGCGCGGTCGGCGCCATCAGCGTCGACCTCACCGGCCAGCCCGTCGACGGTGGCGGCGTGGTCCTCGCCAACAGCCAGGTCGGTTTCGGGCCCATCGGAGCGCCGCCCGTCTACCGGGGCACCGTCACGACACTGCGCGGGCAGCGCATCGTCGCGACCTTGCGCGCCTCGGGACGGCCCACCATCGAGGTCACCATCGACGTCCAGGTCGCGTCGTCGGGAAGTCGCGTCACCGGCACGGCCCTCGCCCAGCAGCTGAGCACGGCCCCCGAAGGTGGGAGCGGATGATGCGGGCCCCGGAACGAGGCCACGCCGAAGCGTCGACCGGACCGAGGGGCCTCCCCCGGCTTCTCGCCGGCTATCGGCCGGAGAGCGCGATGGGTCTCGACGAGCACCTCAGCCGGTACGGGCCGCCTCCGGCGCCTAGCACGACCCGGCGCGGTCGGCACCTGATCGCGACGGTGGAGGCCGCCGGCCTTCGCGGCCGCGGCGGCGCCGCGTTCCCGACGGCCCGCAAGATGCACGCCGTGGCGCGAAACCGGCGGCGACCGGTCGTCGTCGTCAACGGCTCCGAGGGTGAAGCCCTCAGCGCCAAGGACCGCCTGCTCATGACGTGCCTTCCGCACCTCGTCCTCGACGGGGCGGTCTTGGCGGCAGAGGCGGTCGGCGCCGACGAAGTGCTGGTGGCGATCGACCGCGGCGCCGGCGCTGCCATCCGCGCCGTCACCGAGGCGACCGCCGCCCGCGGCGCGGCTCGTCTCGATCCCGTCGTGACCCGCCTCGTGACGCTCCCGACCCGCTACGTCGCCGGTGAAGAGACCGCGTTGGTGAACTTCGTCAACGGGGGCCTCGCCAAGCCGACGTTCGTGCCGCCCCGTCCCTTCGAACGAGGTGTCGCCGGACGCCCGACCTTGATCCAGAACGTCGAGACGCTCGCGCACCTCGCGTTGATCGCCCGCTACGGGCCGGACTGGTTCCGGGAGCTCGGAACCCCAGACGAGCCCGGCTCGACCCTGGTGACGGTCAGCGGCGTCGTCGCGAGCCCCACGGTCTGCGAGATTGGCCTGGGGACGCCGGTGCGAGACGTGATCGCCGCCGCAGGCGGCGCAACCCAAGACGTCGCGGCATTCCTGATCGGCGGGTACTACGGAAGCTGGATGGCCGCCGACGACGCGTGGGATGTGCCGTTGACCAACGCCGCGCTGAAAGCCCGTGGTGCCGCGCTCGGCACCGGGGTGGTGCACGCCTTCCGCACCGGTCACTGCGGGCTGATCGCCAGCGCACGCATCGCGAGTTATCTCGCCGATGAATCCGCCGGGCAGTGCGGACCATGCCTGTACGGTCTGCGCGCCATCGCCGACGCGCTCGCCAGCGTCGCCGACGGCACCCACTCGCCGACGACCATGGACCGCCTCCGGGGCTGGTTCGACGACGTTCGTGGACGCGGCGCCTGCCACTACCCCGACGGCGTGGTCCGCTTCGTTGCGACCGCGCTCGACGTCTTCGGTGACGAAGTCGCTCGCCACGACCATCACGGCCGTTGCCTCGCCTCGCCGCCGCCGGCCTTGCCGATACCGCCTAACGACGGAAGTTGGCAGTGAAGACCGTGCGGCTCCGGGTCAACCCGATCGAATGCGACGCGCACGGCGTGTGCGCCGAGCTCTTTCCCGAACGGGTCCGCCTCGACGATTGGGGTTACCCGATCATCGACCCCGAACCGGTTCCGCACTCCCTGATGAAGCACGCCCGACGCGCGGTGCAGAACTGCCCGAAGCTCGCCTTGCTGCTCTCCGAAGAGTGAGCCGTCGCCGCCCGATGAGGCGCGCTCGGCGGGAGCCGTGACACCGTCACCTCGGTCGAGTCACAGCGGGTCATGGGCTCGCCAGCGAACGTGCAACTCCCCTCGAGCACCATGAACACTTCCTCGTGGTCGTGGGAGCGCACCGGAGCTCCGAACCCCGGGGCAGGCGCACGACCCGGGTGTCGAAGCCGTGGTCACCCGGCGAGGAGCCGCCGCGCCGCGCCTTGGCGTCCCGCGTCGGCGGCCTTCGCCGGATCGGTGCCGGGCGCGACCGGGGCGTGCCACTCGGCGTCCTCGAACCGGTCGACAAGGCGGGCCAACCTCACGGCTGAGCGCCTCCCGGCCGGGTGCCGCTCAGTGCGGTCCGCACCATCGGGACGACCTCGTCGCCGAGTCCCGCGATCTGGGCCCTCGCCGCGTCGAGCGTCACACCAGGGACATGAACCCGGACGTTCAGGGCGTCGGCGCCCGCGACGCTCACGGCGTCTGCAAGCTGTCCGGCCACGGTGCGGGCGTCCGCCGCGCCCGCGAGTTCGTCGTCGCCCCAGTGCGCCTGCGCGCCACGCGGTGTGTAGCTCCGGTACCGGTCGAGCTGCTGCTCGACTTCGTTCCGGGGGGGTTCGCCGAGCCAGGCGCGGCGGATCAGGATGCACGGGCCCGTACCGCCGGCGTCGCGGTACGCGTCGGTGAGCTCGCGACAACGGGGGGGTGTCGACAGCGAATCGAAGAGCAACCCGATGCCGAGACGCGCGGCGCGTCGCACCGCGGTGAAGCCCATGGCTGCGCTCACGATCGGGACCGGCGCCTGCGCGCACGCCCCGACGGCCGGGTCACCCGCGAGGGCCCCCGGCTCACGGCCGTGGAGGAACCCGACCAGGCGCTCGAGCCCACTCGTGAACCGGTCGGTGAGGTCCTCCATCGTCAGACCCATGATCTCGAAGTCCGCCGGGAGCGCGCCGGAGGCGACACCGATGCCCACCCGGTCGGGGAAACGCGCCGCGAGCCAGGCGACTTCTTCCGCGACAAGCGCGGCGGGTCGCAGCGGCAGAAGCAGCGGGCAGGGCGCGGCCCATCCGTGAGGCATGGCGTCGAGGCACCATCCCGCGACTTGAAGCGGGTTTGGGAGGTAGCCGGCGAACCCGCCGTGATGCTCACTCGTCATCACGCCGTCGAAGCCGTGCGCGACGGCCAGCGTCGCCTGCACCCGCAGCTCGGTGACGATCTGCCGCGCGGGCAGGTCGTTGTGCGGGTAGAGGCGCACCGACACCGAACCGGGCGCGAGCGGGACGGTCACGCTCAGCTCCGGCTGTCCTCGAGCCAGTCCGGCACGGCGATCGGCGGGCTGGGCAGCTGCTCGATGCCTCGTTCGGCCACCAGGGTCTCGTAGCCGGCCGGGTCGGCGGGAAACGAGCGGGGATCGCCCATCATCACCTCGAAGAGCACGACGCCATCGGAACCGGCGACGAACGGACCGAACGTGTCACCTGGTGCCTCAACCCGTAGGGCTGCGCGTCATCGACTACTCGGTGCTGCGCGTGTTGCAGCTCGCCGGGCCACCGTACCGGATGTCGCCCCCGGGGCTCAGCGAGACGGTGGTGCCAGTGACGGACCGGCAGTCGCCTGGTTAGAGCGTCATGAAACGGCCGCCGTCGACCGGCAGCGTCTGGCCGGTCACGTACCGGGCGTCGTCGCTGGCCAGGAACACGACGACGGGCCCGATGTCGGTCTCGGGATCGCCGAGGTGCCCGAGTGGGACTCGTCGGGCCAGCCGGGCCGCCAGGTCGGGGTCCTCGCGGTAGGCGTTCGTCATCGCGGGCGTCTCGGCGAGCGGTGACACCACCGTGACCGTCACCCCGTCCGGCGCCCACTCCCGAGCGAGACTCTTCGCGAAGCCGCGCAACGCCGCCTTGACGATCCCGTAGGCCGGGAGCATGAGGCTGCCTTCCATCCCCGCGGGCGACGTCATGAGAATGAACCGGCCGCGGTGTGCGCGCAGTTCGGGCAGCGCGGCGCGAGCGCAGTGCAGGGCGCCGCGGAGCGAGACGCCGGCGTGGTCCTCCCAGAGTGCCGCGTCGAGGTCCTCGAGCCGGGCCGGTTCGCTCGAGCGGCGGCTGGTCGCGTTGTGAACCAACGCGTGGAGTCCACGACGAGCCTCGGCGGTGGCGACGGCCGCCGTGACGTCGTCGGGGTTCGTGACATCGCAGCGCGCCCAGATCGCCGAGCCGCCCCGGGCGCTGATCTCGGCGACCGTCTCGGCGCCGTTCTCGCGTGGTGATGCCACGACGACGTCGGCCCCGGCGGCGGCACACGCGAACGCGATGCCTCGACCGACGCCGCCACCCGCGCCGGTCACCAGCACTCCCCGGCCGATGAGAAGACCGGTCATGGGGCCATCACGATCCCGCCGTCGACCGTGACGGTCAGGCCGGTCACGAACCCCGCGCCCGGACCAGCCAGCCACGCCACGACTGGCGCCACGTCGACCCGCCCGTCCGGTGCGCGACCCAACGCGGGGTCCCCGACGGTCGGCTCGGGCGCGCCGCGTCCGTCCGCGGCGAGCAGCTCGAGCGGTGGCGCGACGCAATTCACGGTGATGGCGCGGGTGCCCCACTGGCGCGCGGCCGACTTGGCCAACGCCCGGATTCCCTCGACCGCCGTCGTGTACGCGACCAGCCCGGCGGCGCCGGTCAGCGACACGGTCGGTGTCACGAACACAAGCCGGCCGCCGCGGTCCTGAAGCTGCGCGAACGCGGCCTCGGCGCACACCAGCGCAGCTCGGAGTGGTCCCTCACATCGCCGGTCCCAATCGGCGTCGGCGGTGTCGACGATGCGGCTCGGGACGAGCGCCTCGGGGTCGACCGACGCGTGGACGACGGCGTCGAGCGGGCCGAGCGCGTCCCTCACCGCCGCGAACGCGTTCGAGGCCTCCTCGAGCGTCTCGATGGCCGCGTCGACCGCGACGGCGCGACGTCCCGCCCCGACGATGGACTGCGCGACGGGTGCGGTGGCGGCACCGTCGACGACGCCAACCGCGGCGCCAGCGTCCGCGAGGCCGAGCGCGACATCCCGGCCTAGGCCACGGGCGCCGCCGGTCACCAGAACGACCCGCCCGGCGAGCAGCCCGGGAGCGACGATTCGGTCCGTATCCCCGTCCGACGCCGTCGCCATCCCCTCTCACCGGGCCCGGCGCGGGATGCTATCGGCGCGCCCAACGGACGCCCGGGAGACGGAGGACCACATGATCGGCGAACGACTCACCCTGTCGGGCCGGTCGGTTGTCGTCGCTGGCGCGGGCGGCGGCGGAATCGGCACCGCGGTGTGTCGTTTCCTCGCCGAGGCGGGAGCCACCGTCGTTGCCTGGGACCTCGACCCTGACCGCCTGGCCGTCTCCGAGCGCGCGCTGCGCGACCTCAACGGCCCCCATCATTTCGCGGTCGTCGACGTGCGCGACGCCGACGCAGTCGACCAGGCGGTCCGAGCCGGGGGGCGGCTGCACGGCCTCGTCCATGTGGCGGGTGGCTTGCACCCCGATCAGTGGGCGCCGCTGCTCGAGGTCACGCCCGCGGTATTCGACGAGGTGATCCATCTCAACCTGGCGTCGGCGTTCGTGACCTCGAAGGCGGTGGCGGCCCGGCTCGTCGAGCAAGACACGGGCGGGAGCATCGTGCACATCGCGTCGATTGCCGGACTGTCGGCCATGCCGTTCGGCGCGGCGTACTCGGCCGCGAAGGCCGGGATGGTCGCTCTCACGCGAACGGCGGCGCTCGAGTGGGGACCGTTCGGGATCCGGGTCAACGCGGTGGCGCCGGGGACCGTCCGGGTGCCACGCAACCGGTCCGAGAGCCCCGACGAGGACACCGTCGAGGAACGCGCCGCGATCCCGCTCGGACGCCGGGGCCAACCCGAAGACATCGCCGGCGCGGTGGTGTTCTTGCTCTCCGATCTCGCCAGCTTCATCACCGGTCAGGTCCTCGCGGTCGACGGGGGGTCGTCGGCTCGGCCGTCGTACCTCGACACCGCGAACCTCCCGGTGTTCGTCCGCGACGCCGGGCTGCGGGCCCGACTGGGGGACCTCGGTCGGTAGCAGCGCTCGCGCCGGTACAGATCCGACCCCTACGCTCCCCGACGTGAGCGACGCATCGTGCAGCTGCCCTCGAGCACCACGATCCTCGTAGGCGACACGAAGCCGCACGAGCGCGGGTATCGCAGCTCGGAACGCGTCGACCCGAAGGCAATTTGAGCCCGACGGCGACGGTGACCGCCGCCTTCCCTGCGGTGAGCAGCCGACGAGGGCGGATGGGCATCGTGGGTTTGTCGGCCGGTGCCCCACGGCCTGAGGGGCTCAGCCGTGCGTCGAGGCGAACCCGACCATCCGGGCGTAGATCTCGAGCACCTTGGTCGAGTAGTCGGGATCGGTCGCCCACTTCCCGTTGCCCATGACGTTCCAGACTGGCGCGGAACCCTTGTAGGCGAACGAGTCGTACGACGCCGCGGCGGCCGCGGGGGTGCCCCCGAAGAGGGCCGGCTCGGGTGGGTGCGCGAGGAGAGCGGCGCGGCTGCCGGGATCGGCGTAGCTGCGGAGCAGCTGGATCTGGGCGCGGACCCCGTCGCGTGGGGTGGGGAACGAGATCTCACTGGTGCAGCTGTCGCAGGCGCCGATCCCCGAGTAGTTGTTGTCAAGGGCATGCCCGAACGAACCGGTCTCGATGATCGCCTGGGCGAACGCGACATCGCCCCGGACATGCTCGGCTGCGCCCTCGTCGATGTACATCTTGGCCAGGTCGTCGATGGTCGTCCCGTCGGCGAGGTGCGCGACCTGCCCGGTCGAGTGGAACCACGCTGCGATCTGCACCGCGGTGAGGCGGGCGTCGCCCATGATGGGGATCGCGCCGACGCGGTCGAGGAGGGCCTGGTCGCGGGCCCGGACCGCTTCGAGATTGGACCGTGACGACTCCAGTCGGAGCTCGTCGTCGGCAATGGCCTGGCGCGTCGCGGCGGCTTGGGCCTGCTCTTGTTCGAGCTGGGTCTCGACCACATTGAGCTGCTGGAGCTGGCGGGTCCCGTCAACCGCGGCCGCGCTGGTGTACTGCTCACCCGCGGCTATGTCCACGACGTGCTGAACCCTGAGCACCGCGCCGTCATTGCTGCGCTGCTCATAGACTTGCGCGGCGCGCCCGACCAGCTGCGCGCGCAGCGCGTCGATCTGCGCCTTGGAGGCCGCGGTGCGCGCTTCCACGTCAGCGAGGACAGCTTGCGCCGAGGCCAGACGGGCCTGCGCGTCAGCGGCGGCGCGCGCGACCACATCAAGGCTGGCGGTGGTGCGCGACAACTCGATCGCGACCGCGGTCAGCTCGTCTTGCGGTGCGGGCGGGGGTGTCTGGGCTCCGACCCGCAGCGGGACACCCACGATCAGGACCGAGACACCGAGCACCACGGGTGCACGGAGAACGGTTCGCCAACGATGGAGGTGGGTCACGGTCGTCACGGACGGTCGGGGCGGGCCAGCCGCTCGCTGCGGCTCGTAGGTATTGACGGCGTAGGAGCCGTTCAACTTGACGAAAAACCGGGCCGGGCGCGCCTCACCCGGGCTTCGACACCGAGAACCCGACTCTGTGATGCCAGGCGCCGCTCAGCGTGAGACGCGGCCGGCCTCGGCGTCACTCTCCGCGGTCGACACGTCCGATTCGGCGCCGAGCGCGACGCCTCGGCGGCGGGGAGGCTGCCTCTGCGCTCCTCGGGACGACGCTGATCGATCCGTCGATCTCGAGGACGACGAGGTGACAGTCGCGCGGGCCGGCGACGCCATGTTCCCGGCAGGCTTCGGAGAGTTCGTCGGGGGTGACGTGCGCGTCCCGCAACCGGGCCGTCAGGACGCGCCCGTCGTTGACGAGCAGCGTCGGGGTTCCGAGCACCTCCGTCGCGAGCCGCGGCCCGCGCGCGAGGAGCCGGCTGATCCCCCAGGCGGTGACGACGATGGTGCTCGACGTCGCGAGCCCGATCGGGAAGTTGCCCAACCCGCCCGTCATGGCGTTCTGCACCGCGTTCGACAACGCGATGATCATCGCCAGGTCGTACACGGTGAACTGGGACATCTCGCGCTTCCCACTGATCCGAAAGCCGATGAGGAGCACGATCACCAAGATGACAGTCTTGGCCGCCTGCTCGCCGACACGACCCGCGCTCACCGGTGCCAGCGCGACGATGACGCTCACAGCCGCAGTCCCCGGTAGTGACGACGGGTCTTCAACACCGGCGCGCCGCTCGGAACGACACTGATTGTCCCGTCGCTCTCCAGGATGGCGAGATGGACGGCGCTGACGTCGTCGAGGCCATGCTCTCGAAGCGCCGCGCCGAGCTGATCCATCGTGATCCCTTGTCGTCGCATGCGGTCCCGCAAGGGCTTGCCGTCGTGGACGATCAGGATGGGCTCACCGACGAGGACCCGCTCCGCGGTCCGAGATCGCGTGATCACTCGGTTCAGCGTCCAGTTGAGGACCAGCAAGACCGCCGCCGCGACTAGCCCTCCGCCGAGGGTGTTGTCGTTGTTGATCATGGCGTTCTGGACCGCGTTGCCGAGAATGATCACCATGACCAGGTCGTAGAGGCTCAGCTGCCCGAGCTCGCGCTTGCCGAGCAGCCGGAGGCCGAGGATCAAGAAGGCATAGATGATGGCCGTCTTGGCGGCGATGGTCGCCGCCCCACCGACGCTCGGATAGTCGAACACCTGCGCGAGCAGGGGCATGCCGGGACTCGCTCTCGAGTGGCTGGCCGGTTCCGGGCAATATCTTGGTCTGTGCCGACGGTCGCCGCCGACAGCAGCTCCTCGATGGGCGTCCTGCTCATCGTCGCGGGGTCGACCGCGGCGATCTACCTGTTCCTGATCACGATCCTGCGCTTCGTGGGACGCCGACAGCTGGCCCAACTGAGCGCACTCGACCTCGTGGTGTTCTTGCTCTTGGGCAGCGCGGTGGAGACGGCGATGATCCACGGGGACGTGTCACTCGCCGCCGGGCTCGTGTCGGCCGCGACGTTGCTCATCCTGAACCGGCTATTGACGCTGGTCTTTCTGCACGCCCCGCAGCTGAGCCATCTCGTGAACGGCGGACCGATCCTGTTGGTCCACAACGGCGCGGTCATCGAGGAGCATCTCCGCCGGGTCGGCCTCACCCATCCCGATCTCGACGCCGCGCTGCGGTCGCGGGGGTTCGCGAGCTCGGACGGGGTTCGCGAGGCGGTGCTCGAGACCGACGGGAGCATCAGCGTGGTCGGAGAACGCAATGGGCCGTGACTGCTCGGCCGGGCGCGACACCGCCGGTGAATCCGGGCGGCGTTGCCGGCCACGCGCCGAAGGATCAACCGCCCGGTGAGCGGCAGTCCCCGGGGTGGCGCACGAGGAGCATGCCGGTGAAACTCGAGGTGTCGTGACCAAGCAGACACGCTCGTGACCCCCACTGTCGTGCTCGTGGTGAGCGCCTTCTTGGCGTCCGCCGTCGAGATGGTCGAGGCGCTCACCATCGTGTTGGCGCTCGGCGTCACCCGTGGCTGGCGGTCGGTGACGATCGGGGCCGCGACGGCGGTCGCGGCACTGACCCTGGTCGTCGCGGCCTTGGGCCCCGCGCTGACGCAGGTTCCGATCTCGGCCTTGCGGCTGGTTGTCGGCACCGTGCTGCTCGTCTTCGGCTTGCAATGGCTCCGCAAGGCGATCTTGCGGTCCGCAGGGGTGCGGGCACTCCACGACGAGGACGAGGTGTTCGCCCGCGAGATCGACGAATCGCGCCACGCCGACCGTCGCACCGTCGCACACCTCGACTGGTACGCGTTCACCCTCTCGTTCAAAGGCGTGTTCCTCGAGGGCCTCGAGGTGGCGTTCATCGTCGTGACCTTCGGCAGCACGGAAGGCCACATCGGGCTGGCCGCCGCCGGCGCCGGTGCCGCGCTGATCGTCGTCGGCACGGTCGGCGCCTTCGTCCATCGGCCCCTCAGCCGCGTGCCGGAAAACTCGTTGAAGTTCGCGGTCGGCGTCATGTTGAGCGCCTTTGGGATGTTCTGGTCCGCCGAGGGCGCCGGCGTGTCGTGGCCCGGCGAAGACCTCGCCATCCTGGGCCTCATCGCGTTCCTCCTCGCGGTGGCGTTCGGGCTCATCGCCATCTTGCGACGCGACGCGCGGACCCCGACGCCGACGGTCAGCTCGGGGCGTTGACGTGACCCGGATCCGGCAGTTCGCCCAGTTCTGGTA
>DAIPLE010000189.1:0-4338 GCA_036769425.1 Actinomycetota bacterium | reverse complement strand
GGCCTAGTTGTTGGTCGCGACGTCGACGGCCAGGACGCTGGCCATCGGGTCGAGCAACGCGTCGGGAACCCGAATCACGAGCTCACCGAGCGGATCTGCGTTGAGCCGATCGATGACACCGGTCCGGTACGTGAAGTCGAGCGGCTGGTCGTGTCCGAGGAGCTGGACCCGTTCGACGCGTTTGACGGGCACGCCGCGCACGATGACCTGCTCGTAGGGACGCATGAGAAGGTGGAGGTAGAGCCGCGAGTCGCGCCGGGTGCTGGGCCCGTAGAACTGCCAGGACTCGAGGCCGGGCTTGGTCCCGACGATGCTCTCCCCGTGGACCGCCATCCACGCGGCGATGCGCTCCAGACGCTCCCGCTGTTCGACCGGGAGCGTCCCGGAACCGGTGGGGCTGACGTTCAGCAGCAGGTTCCCGCCCCGCCCCGCGACCTCGCAGAGGGTATGGATGAGCTCGCGCGCCGACTTGTAGTCGACGTCAGACGGCACGTAGCCCCAACTGTCGTTCATCGTGAGGCAGGTCTCCCAGCGTCCGTCCGGCGGTATCGCCGGGACAAACTGCTCGGGGGTCGCGAAGTCACCGACGCCGGGAAGCCGATCGTTGATCAGGATCTCGGGCTGGAGGTCGCGGATCAGCGTCTCGAGCGCACCGCTGTGCCAGCGGTCGGTCGGTCGCTCCCAGCCGCCGTCGAACCACAACACGTCGATCGTCCCGTAGTTGGTGAGCAGCTCGCGCAACTGACCGCGGAGATAGTCGAGATAAGCGTCCCATCGGTCGGGTGACGGCAGCGGTGGCGAGAATCCAGGAAGGTACGGCCGGTCGGCGTCGGTGAACGCGGGATAGTCGGGGTGATGCCAGTCGGACAACGAGAAGTACAACCCGACCCGCAACCCTTCGGCGCGAACCGCCTCGACGAACTCCCGCACGAGATCTCGCCCGCACGGCGAGTGCAGCACCGAGTGCTCCGAGAGCTCCGTCGCGTACATCGCGTAGCCGGCGTGGTGCTTCGCGGTGAAGACCGCGTATTGCATCCCGGCGTCTCGGGCCATGCGAGCGATGGCCCGGGCATCCCAGTCCTGTGGATCGAACTCCGCTGCCGAGGCGTGATACTCGGCGACGGTCACCGATTGACACTTCGGCAGCGCGAAGAGCCCACCGACGAGCGGCCAGGAGAGCTCGAGACCTTGCCGGCTGGCGTGGTCCCAATGGACGAACAGACCGAAGCGCGCGTCGTCGAACCATGCGGGCATTCGTCGGACGCTACCCGGCACCGCCCGGTTCTTCCCGGAGACGCGCATGCCAGACCGGGCAGCCGGGAGTCGACCGTGTGGTCCGCGGCGCCGCCCCGTGTCCGAGGCGGACGCCGATTAGGCGCTGGGGCCGTTCGCCTGGGCTCGCGTACCCAGCTTGACTGGGGCCTGCGCCGAGGCGCCGTTGCGGGTGTAGGTGATGGTCACCTGATCGCCGCCCTGGTGGGCCCGGATCTGCTGCGCGAGCTGGGCCGCGCTCGTGACCGGTGAGCCGTCCACCGCGGTGACGATGTCGCCCGCTTTCAGCCCCGCCTGGTCCGCCGGGCTGCCGGTTGCGACGGTCGCGATCTGCGCGCCCGGGGTCGTCCCGGTCGCGTCTTGGGTCGCAACACCGAGGAACACGCCGCTGAGCGAACCCGTCCCCGGGCCGGGGAGTTGCGGGAGCCGGCGTCCGCCGGGTGCCGGCAGGCTCCGTCCCTCGGGGAACTCGCCGCGGTGGTCGTGGCCACCGCCGGGCGCCGCGACCCAGCCGATCGCGAATCCGACGCCGAGGAGCAACAGGCCGGCGAGCGCCAAGGCCGCCCACTTGGGCACCTCGAACGCGGCCCGCTTCGTCGCCGACGGCTTCGAGCCCTCCGCCTCGCTCGTCGCCGGTGTCGGCTCCGTGCCCGGGCTGGTGTCGGCCGCGCCAGGCTTCTCCGGTGTCTCTTCGCTCATCCGCTGCTCCCTCTGGTTGCGTCGGTTGCCTCTGTTGCGACAGGGCGACGCCTCGCCGAGCCGCATGATCGCAGACCGAACCTGAGAGACCGCTTAGAGCGTGCCCGTCGGCCGAGGCCCCGCTGACCCGTCGGCGACCATACCGGGACGTTTCCGAAATCGCGGCGCGGCCCCGGCCGACGTGCCCTGGCGCCGGGCCGCCATCGTGGTGCACGGGCGCTCCAACCGGTGACGCCAGATTGGTACGGTCAGCAGCTCGTCGAGGAGGCGACCGGCGCTCGCGCTGGATCACGGCATGACCCAACACGACGACCTCATCGCCAGCTACTACACGCTGACCGGCACCCCGGTCGGGCAACCGCCCCGCTTCTCGTTCGACGATCGGGTCGCCGCGGCGGCCCGGGCCGGATTCACTGGGATCGGTCTGCTCTTCGACGACTACGCCGCGCTGCGCGCGTCGGGTCGCAGCGACACCGACCTGCTCGGCGTGCTGGACCGTCACGGGGTCCGGGTCCTAGAGGTGGAGTTCCTGTTCGACTGGGCGCTCGACGGACCACGCGCCGAGGCGGCGCGCACCGCGGAGGCCGCACTCCACGCCATGGTCGAGGTCTTCGCACCCCACCACATGAACGTCGGGGACCTGCAGTCCCCCCGAGACCTGGCGCCGCTCGACGTCGTCGCCGAGCGGTTCGCCGGGGTCTGTGACCGGGCGGCCGAGCACGGCACCCGGGTGGCGCTCGAGTTCCTGCCCTGGACCGGCCTGGCCGACCTCGCCACCGCCACCCAAGTCGTGCACGCAGCCGGCCGCCCGAACGGGGGTCTGCTCATCGACGCCTGGCACTACTTCCGGGGTCATCCGAATCACGCGAGTGTGCGAGGCCTCAGCGCGGGTGACGTCGTGGCGGTGCAGCTCGACGATGCGGACGCCGAGGTCGTCGGCCCCCTCTTCGAGGACACGATGTTCCGGAGGCGTCTGCCCGGGGAGGGCACGTTCGACCTCATCGGTCTGGTGCAGACGCTGGACGCCATCGGCGTCGACGTGCCGTACGCGGTCGAGATCATGTCGACCGCCGAGCAGTCCCTTCCCGTCGAGCAGGCGGCTCGCCGGGCGCACGACGCGGCCTCGACCGTGCTCGCCCGCGCCCGCCGGTGATCGTCGCGTCGCTCGAACCCGGTCGACGCCCGGACCCGCGACCGGAACGGATGTGTCGCGCGTGAGCCGGGGGTTGATGGTCTGCGGCACCGGGAGCGACGCCGGGAAGAGCTCGGTGGTCGTCGGGCTGTGTCGACTCCTCGCCCGGCGCGGTGTTCAGGTCGCGCCGTTTAAGGCCCAGAACATGTCGAACAACTCGTTCGTCACCGACGGCGGCCACGAAATCGGGCGAGCCCAGGGCGTCCAGGCCCTCGCCGCGGGCATCGCACCCGACGTGACCATGAACCCGATTCTGCTCAAACCCGAAGGCGAACACACCAGCCAGGTGGTCGTCATGGGCGAGCCAATTGGTCGTCTCGACGCGGCCCAGTACCAGGCGCAGGCGCTGCGCCTGCTTCCCACCGTGCTCGGCGCGGCCCGTCAGCTTCGCGAGCACGTCGACGTCCTCATCGTCGAGGGTGCCGGGAGCCCCGCTGAGCTCAACCTGCTCGACCGCGACATCGTGAATCTCCGCGTCGCGTCCGAGCTGGCGCTCCCGGCCGTCATCGTCGGAGACATCGAACGGGGCGGTGTCCTCGCCGCGTTGTACGGGACGGTCACGCTCCTTCCCGACCACTACCGGGAGCTGGTCCGAGGGTTCATCATCAACAAGTTTCGCGGCGACCGGTCGCTGCTCGAACCCGGGCTCGACGCGCTCGAGGCGCGCTGCGGCATCCCGACCATCGGCGTCCTGCCCTGGGTCGACGGGCTGGTGCTCGACGCTGAGGACTCGCTCCCCCTCGAACAGCGACCATGGTCGGACAACTCTCGCGGCGGAGACGACCACGTCGACATCGCGGTCATCCGGTTCCCGCGGATCGCCAACTTCACGGACTTCGACCCGTTGCTCAACGAGCCTGGCGTCCGGCTCCGCCTCGTCGAGGACCCCCGCGCGCTGGGGAAGCCCGACCTCATCGTCTTGCCCGGCACCAAAGCGACCGTCGAGGATTTGACCTGGCTCCGAGCGCGGCGCCTCCACACCGCGATTCGAGAGGCCAAGGCGTCCGTCCTCGGGATCTGCGGCGGGTACCAGATGCTCGGTCGGGTCATCCGCGACGACGTCGAATCCGCCCGAGGCGTCGTCGCCGGACTCGGCTGGCTCGACATCGAGACCACCTTCTCGGACCACAAGACGGTCCGGACCCGGCACGGCCGCGCCTTCGGCCATCCGCTGC
>DAIPLE010000042.1:0-13115 GCA_036769425.1 Actinomycetota bacterium | reverse complement strand
ATGCAACCGCCGAGACGCCTCGTCGATTCGCGATCCATTCCGGTCTTCCCACTGCAGGGAGTCCCAGCGCCTCCGGGACCGGAACCGGGGGTAGCCCGGCCGCTGCCCTGAGCGACAGCGCCGATAGAACGCAGCGAACGCCCAGTCCAGACGCCGCAAGGTCCCCCGACACACCGTCACACCCGAGTCGAGGACGTCGGGGCGAACCGCCCGCAGCGTCGTCAATGTCCGGCACTGATCGACATAAAACAACGAGCGCCGCTCCCAGCGCCACGCGCCGCGGCGCTCCTCCAGCGCCGCGTTGTACAGCTCGCACTGCAACCCCAACAAGCCAACCAGTCCCGCCCGCTGACGAACCGTCGGACTCAACAGGTATCGGAACGAACGGCACCGTCTCACCGATCGACCGTAATAGGGGCGTATGACGCCCAAACTGACCTGGTTCGCGCCGCCCGAGCGGAGTTGAATACTGCCACTGATCAATCTGAGGAGGACGGGTGGCAAGCGACGGCGTGTACTTCGACGATCCCTCCGAGGCGGTCGCGTATCTACAGGGCAAGGTCCTGGGCAAGAAGCTGCTCGGCGGCGCCGGGATGGAGATGCGACCGACGTCCCTTCCGAACGGACCGAAGTACCTCGGTCTGGCCCGCAGCAAGGCCTCCGTCCGTATGGACCTGCATGCCATCCCCCGGGTTGCGATCGCGGGCGCGAAGCACGGGCAGATCCCGGTATGGATCATCCCGCCGGCCGGTCACCCGGCGGGCGAGGTCCCAGCGGCGCTGGCCGCGGCGCAGGTGAGCGCCCCCAACGGTGAGGCGACGGCCGAGGCGTACCGCCTCGAGTTCCCGAAGGACACGCCGGCCGACCAGCTGATCTCGTTCGCGCAGGCGGCGATCATGGCCCTCGGCGTGCAGACCGGCCAGGGTTGGCAGTGGGTCAGCCGCGGCGGCGACCAGCTTCCCGGCTAGAAAACCTGAGCCGTCACGCTGGCGGCGGCGGCACGTCGGAGGACTCGAGGAGCCGTTCGGGGTGGCGGCCGTCGACGTAGCCGACGAACGGTGGGTAGATGTTGTAGCCGAGCAGCTCCCGGAGCCGTCGCGGGAGGGTGCGCGCCAGGTCCTGTGGCACCGCGAGCAGCTGCGTCTCTTGCGGGCGGAGCCAACTGGCGGCGTATTCGATGGCGACGCCGAGCCGGCTGGTGTCGGTGCGGTTGGCGCCGCCGCCGTGCCACAGGGACCCGACGTAGACCATCACCGACCCCGCGGGCATCTCGGCGGTGACCGTCGGCGTCGCTGGGTCGGGCCGCTCGACGGTGCGGTGGCTGCCAGGGATGAGTCGCGTCGCGCCGTTCGCCGTCGTGAAGTCGTCGAAGGCCCACATGACGTTCGTCACGAGCTGCGGGTGGGGTCGCGGCACCGGGTAGATGTCCTCGTCGCGGTGCAGCACCTGTTCGACTTCGCCGGGGCCGATCTCGATGCCGGTTGGGCCGCTGAGCTGGTAGTGCGCTCCGAGCACGTGGTCCAGGGCTCCGAGGATGAGCGGGTGCAGCGCCAGCGGGTCGAGCGATCGGGTCTTGGCGAACAACGCGTAGAGGCGCCGGGTCTGGAACCCTTCGAAGAAGTTGCGGCCGGTCGGCACCGCGTCGAGGAGCCGTCGCAGCTCGGCGCCGATCCGGGCCGCCTCGGCACGGGCGAGCACGCCCTCGACGATGGCGTAGCCGTGCTGGTCGAGGTGGTCCGCGACGTCGGCCCGCTGGTGCTCGAAGCCGACCTGGCCGGTCTGGACGTCGGTCACACGTTCACGGTACTGGCCGGCCGCAGGGCCCGGAGCGGCTCGCCGTGCGTCCACGCGGCCGGGTCGCCCGGCTGCCACCGTCGACCGGGACCGGCGCGGGCGACGCGTTCCTGGGCCATCGCCCGGGCCACCCGTTCCGGTGTGGTCGCCTCGGCGACGGCGCGCGCCAACACCGCGGTGGTCGTGTCCTCGATCCTTGCGGTCCGTTCCAGCGCCCGGACCCGCGAGTACCCGTTGAACTCTTCGGCGATGTTGATGATCCCGCCGGCTCCGGCGACGAAGTCAGGTACGTAGATGACGCCGCGTGCCGCGAGGCGCGCGTCGATCGAGGGATCATCGAGCTGGTTGTTGGCGGGACCGCACACGGCCCGGCAGCGCAGCGCGGCCACGGTCGCCTCGTTGAGGACCCCGCCGAGCGCGCACGGCGCGAGCACGTCACAGTCCACGGCGAGGATCTCGTCGGGACCGACGACGCGGCCTCCGCAGCTGGACGCCACGGACTGCGCCCGGTCGTTGTTGACGTCGGCCACCACCACTGACGCCCCAGCTTCGACGGCGAGGCGGGCCAGGTGGGCTCCGACCTTCCCAGCGCCCTGGATCGCGACGCGACACCCGGCGAGGGTGGCGTCGGCCCCGTCGCGGGCGCGCAGCACAGCTCGGATGGCATGCAGGACCCCCCGCGCCGTGACGGGCGACGGATCGCCCGATCCACCGTCGGCTTCGCTGACCCCGGTCACCCACGGGGTGACGGTCGCGATGAGGTCCATGTCCCGGGTGGTGGCGCCGACGTCCTCGGCGGCGAGATATCGGCCTCCGAGCGTGTCGATCGCGCGGCCCAAGGCGTGCAGCAACCCCGCCGGGCGTGGGGCGTCAGGATCGTCGACGAACACGACCGCCTTCCCGCCCCCCTGGTCCAGTCCGGCGACCGCGGCCTTCCAGGTCATCGCCTCCGAGAGGCGCAGCGCGTCGCGGATCCCGTCGGCGTCGTGGTCGTAGCGCCAGAAGCGGATCCCACCGAGCGACGGACCGAGCGCGGTCGAGTGGATCGCGATGACGGCCCGCAGCTGTGAGGCGGGATCCGCGACGAGCATCACCTGCTCATGACCGTGTTCGCTCATGACGGTCGTGATCTCCACGCACCGTGACGCTACGCGGTGCGATCCCGATAGGTTCGTTGGCCGAGCCGCGAGCGGACGGGCCGGCACGAGGGACGGCGATCGGAGGACCGAGATGGCGAGTGAGGTGCGAGGTGTGGTGAGCGCCGCGACCGGCGCCCCGGTGACGGTGGAGACGATCCTGGTCCCGGATCCTGGGCCCGGTGAAGCGGTGGTGCGGGTTCAGGCGTGCGGGGTGTGCCACACCGACCTGCACTACCGCGAGGGCGCGATCACCGACGCGTTCCCGTTCCTCCTCGGGCACGAGGCGGCCGGCATCGTCGAAGCGGTCGGTGACGATGTCGTCGGCGTCGCGCCGGGTGATTTCGTGGTGTTGAACTGGCGGGCGGTCTGCGGAACCTGTCGGGCGTGTCGACGCGGACGCCCTTGGTACTGCTTCGACACGCAAAACGCGTCGCAGCCGATGACCCGGGCCGACGGGACACCGCTCAGCCCGGCGCTGGGCATCGGGGCGTTCGCGGAACGCACGCTGGTCCACGCCGGTCAGTGCACCCCGGTTGATCGGCGCGTCAAACCGGAAGCGGCTGGTCTCGTGGGCTGCGGGGTGATGGCCGGGTTCGGGGCCGCGACCTTCACCGGTGGCGTCGAGCGAGGCGACACGGTGGCGGTGTTCGGCTGCGGCGGGGTCGGCAACGCGGCGATCGCCGCGGCCGTGCTCGCGGGGGCCCGCCAGGTGATCGCCGTCGATGTTGACGCCCGCAAGCTCGGCTGGGCCCGGGAGTTCGGGGCCACCGATGTCATTGACGCGGGACAGACCGATCCGGTGGCGCGTATCCGGGACCTCACCGGCGGGTTGGGGGCGGATGTGTGCATCGAGGCGGTCGGCAACCCGGCCGTACTCGAGCAGGCCTTCTATGCCCGTGACCTGGCCGGGACGGTGGTGCAGGTCGGGGTCCCGAGTCCCGAGATGATGCTCCCGGCGATCCCGATGATCGATTTCTTCGGTCGAGGCGGTGCGCTTAAGCCGTCCTGGTATGGCGATTGCCTTCCGTCTCGCGACTTCCCGGCCCTGGTCGACCTCGCGGTGCAGGGCAAGTTCCCGTTGGACCGGTTCGTGTCCGAGACGATCCCCCTCGACGGGGTCGAGGAGGCCTTCGCTCGCATGGAGCGCGGTGAGGTGCTGCGATCGGTCGTGGTGTTCGAATGACGGCCCGAGTCGAGCTCGTCACCACGAGCGGCGTCTTCTCCCTCGACGGTGACGACTTCGAGGTCGAGAACAACATCTGGATCGTCGGCGACGACGACGAGGTCCTCATCGTCGACGCGGCCCATGATGCCGCCCCCATCGCCGAGGGCGTCGGCGATCGCACGGTCGTCGCGATTGTGTGCACCCACGGGCACAACGACCACATCAACGCCGCGGCGTCGCTCGCCCAGCACGTCGGTCGGCCCCCGGTGCTGTTGCACCCCGCGGACCGGATGCTCTGGGACGTGGTGTATCCCGACACGGCGCCCGACGGCAGCCTCGCCGACGGGGACCGGTTGCACGTCGCCGGCACCGAGCTCACCGTGCTACACACCCCGGGCCACAGCCCGGGGGGGATCTGCCTCCACGACCGGCTCGACACGCGACTCTTCGCCGGCGACACCCTCTTCCGGGGTGGGCCCGGTGCGACCGGTCGCTCCTACTCGGACTTCGCGACGGTCATCGACTCGATCCGCACCAAGCTCTTCGCCCTGCCCGCCGAGACGGTCGTCGCCCCCGGTCACGGCGACACGACGACGATCGGAGACGAAGCGCCGCACCTCGAGGAGTGGGTCGCCCGCGGCTCGTGACCGCCGGTCCGGTCCGGATCAGGAGGTCGACAAGTTGAGCGCGTACACCGTGCTAACCGGGGCGCTGTCCGGGCCCTGTCCGCCCGCGAGATAGGCCTGCGGGCCGATCGTGGTGACCGCGGCATCGGAGAGCGGGGCGGGAAGCGTCCCCGCCTGTGACACCGCGCCGGTCCCGAGGTCCACTCGCAGCACCTGGTTCGACACCGTGTTGTTCACGAAGCCGCCGAGCACGTAGACCGACGTGCCGAGCGCCACCGCGCTGGCGTGCGAGGTCGGGGCCGGCAGCTGCGCGATCACCGTCGTCGCCCCGGTCTTGGGGTCGTAGCGTTGCACGGCCGCGGTGTCGGTGCCGTTGCTGGTCACACCGCCGATGATGTACACGGCCCCGTTCGCGGCGGTGACCGCGGGGTACCGAACCGGCGTGGTGATGTTCCCCGCCGTCCTCCAGGTGACTCCGTCGGTGCTGGCGAGCACCGACGGGTAGAAGCTCTGGGTCTCGAGGCTTCCGCCCAGGACGTACGCGGTGTTGTCCACGACCGCGGCGGCAAGGTCGGCGCGCGGCTGGGGGAGCGTCCCGACGTTCTGGGCAGTCCCCCCGGCGGCGGGGACGGCCTGCACGATGTTCGTGATCGCGGGCGTGGCGCCCGTCCCGCCGGCGAACACGAAGTACTTGCCACTCACGAATGCTCCGGCCGCGTCATGGACCGCGGGGCTCAGAGTCCCGATGGGCTTCGCGGTTCCGGAGGCGGGATCGATGCTGAAGACGCCGGGGCTCGATACCTTCGCCGCGTTCAACCCGCCGAGGCCCACTAGCTGATGACCGTCGCTGAGGAGCACCTCCCTCGACAGCGGAACGGGAAGCGTCCAGGTGGCGGGGACGATGTGCAGCACCCCGTTCGACACCGGCGGTGCCGTCGTGGTCGACGAGGGCGCCGACGAGTTGCTCCCCGATCCACCGATCGCGGTGTTGCTGCCACCGCAGGCCGCGGCGACCACGAGGATCGCTGCGGGCGCGAGGAGGCGAACGCGAAATCGGGGCATGAGCGGTACGCTACGCGTCCCACGGGGAGCTCGGGCTATCCGGGCTGAGAGGGCGACATGGACCTCGCCCGCACCAAAGCGTGCGGGCGGTCACGGCGTCGCCGACCCCTTGAACCTGATCCGGGTAATGCCGGCGAAGGGAGCGATATGGGCGACGACGTCGCCTTGGTGTTCGCGGGTGGCGATCCGCCACCGGCGGCGGTCGCGGCTCACCTCACCGCCGACGCGTTCGTCATCGCCGCCGATTCAGGGCTCGATCACGCGGTCGCGCTCGGGCGCCCGGTGGACCTGGTGGTGGGTGACTTCGATTCGGTCGACCCTGACCTCTTGGCCTCCGCCCGCGCCGCGGGCGCCACGGTCGAGACCCACCCTCGAGACAAGGACCAAACCGACCTCGAGCTGGCGCTCTCCGCCGCGCTGGTCCGAGGGGCCCGGACCATCACCGTCGTCGGCGGTGCGGGAGGCCGCCTCGACCACTTCCTCGCCAACCTCACGGTCTTGGGCTCGCCCCGGTTCAGCGGGGTGAGGCTCGACGGCTGGATCGGCTCCGCCTACGTCGCCGTGGTGCGCGACGAGGTGGTCGTCGAGGGTCGGCCGGGCGGGCTGTTGACCCTGGTCCCGCTCGGGGGGCCTGCCGCCGGGATCCGCACCGATGGCCTGCGATACCCGCTGACCGATGAGGGCCTCGACGTCGGCACCACCCGAGGGGTCAGCAACGAATTCGTCACCTCGTCGGCCCGGATCCGCGTCCGGACCGGGACGCTGCTCGCGATCCGCCCTGATGCTCTGGAGGAATCATGAAACGTCTCGCCGTGCTGGCCGTCACGCTCACGATGCTCGCGGCGGCGACGCCCGCCCGCGCCGCGTCGGCTCCGCCGGTGACGATCCGGCTCGTCACCCACGATTCGTTCGCGGTGTCGAAGAGCGTGCTCGCCGCGTTCACGAGGCAGACGGGGATCAAGGTCGAGGTGCTCGCATCCGGTGACGCCGGCGCGGCCTTGAACCAGGTGATCCTGACCAAGAACAGCCCGATCGGCGACGCCTTCTACGGTCTGGACAACACGTTCCTGTCGAGGGCCCTCGGTGCCGGGATCTTCCAGCCGTACCAGTCGACCCAGCTCGCGTCGGTGCCCGCGACCTATCAGCTCGATGCCCAGCATCGGGTGACCCCGATCGACCACGGCGACGTGTGCATCAACTACGACAAGACGTGGTTCTCGTCGCATCAGATCCCCGTCCCGACGTCGCTCGACGACCTGACCAAGCCCGCGTACAAGGGGCACCTCGTGGTCGAGAACCCGGCGACGTCATCGCCCGGACTGGCGTTCGTCATGGCGACGATCGCCCGCTATGGGGAGCGCGGATGGCGCGCCTATTGGGCGAAGCTGCGAGCGAATGGGGTCCAGGTCGTGGACGGGTGGGATCAGGCCTATAACGGCTCGTTCACGGCCGGTGGAGGAAACGGCGACATCCCGCTCGTCGTGTCGTACGCGTCGAGTCCCCCGGCGGCGGTCGTCAACGCCAACCCGCAGCCGGCCCAGTCGCCCATCGGCACCATGCTCTCGTCGTGCTTCCGCCAGATCGAGTTCGTCGGCGTCCTCAAGACGACGACCCACGTCGCGGCGGCCCGCAAGCTGGTCGACTTCATGCTCTCGCAGCGCTTCCAGGCCGACATGCCGCTCCAGATGTACGTGTTCCCGGTGCGTGACGGCACGCCGCTCCCGGCGGTGTTCACCAAGTTCGCCCAGACGACGAGCAACCCGCTGTCGATCCCGGCGGCCCAGATCGGTCACAACCGGGACCGGTGGATCAACGAGTGGACCGCCACCGTGCTGCGGTGACACGACTCGCAGCCCGGGTCGGACGGGTCGCGCTCGTCGCGGTTCCCCTCGGCTTCTTCGGGCTGTTCTTCGCCTATCCGGTCGGGTCGATCCTCGCTCGCGGTCTCGCACCCGGAGGCCACGTCGATCTCGGCCCGGTCGGGCGGGTCCTGACGGACGCGAGCTTGCGCGGCATCGCCTGGTTCACGGTGTGGCAGGCCGCGCTCTCGACGCTGCTGACGGTGCTGATCGCGCTGCCGGGGGCGTACGTCGTCAGCCGGTTCCGCTTCCCGGGGCGGGGGCTGGTGCGCGCCGCGATCGTGATCCCGTTCGTGCTCCCCACCGTGGTGGTCGGATCGGCGTTCTTGGCGCTCGGCTTCCGTCCGTCGCTGGGCGCCATCGTGGTGGCCCACGTGTTCTTCAACTACGCCGTCGTGGTGCGCATCGTGGGGGGCTTCTGGTCCCACCTCGACCCCCAGCAGGACGACGCGGCCCGGGTGCTCGGCGCGAGCCGGCTTCGGGCGTTCAGGACCGTGGTGCTGCCGGCGCTTCGCCCCGCGCTGCTGGGCGCCGCGGCGATCGTCTTCTTGTTCACGTTCACGTCGTTCGGTGTGATCCTGATCCTCGGCGGCCCGACCCGGTCGACCCTCGAGACTGAGATCTACCGCCAGACCGCGGAGCTCCTGAACCTGCGCACCGCCGCGGCGCTGTCCGTTGTGCAGGTGACTGCGGTCGCGGCGGTGCTCGTGGTGGTGGGACGGGCCGAGGGGCGGCATCGCGTGGCGCTCCGGTTGCGTTCGGCGCGTGACACGGCACGACGGGCCCGGACGGGGCTCGAGCGGCTCTTCGTCGGTACGAACCTCGTGGTGATGGCCGCGCTGCTCGGAGCCCCGCTCGTGGTGCTCCTGGCGCGGTCCTTCGCCACGACCGGCGGTCCCGGGTTCGGGTTCTACGACGCGCTCGGCCACCTGCACGCCAACAGCGTCTTGTTCGTTCCTCCGGTCGACGCGATCCGCAACTCGCTGGTGTTCGCGGGCGAGGCGACCGTGATCGCGGTCGGGATCGGCGGTCTCGCCGCGGTTGCGGTGGCCCGCGGCCGGCGAGGGCGGTTCCTCGACGGGGCGTTGGCGTTACCGCTCGGTGTGTCGGCGGTGACGGTCGGGTTCGGGTTCCTCATCGCGCTCGACAAGGCACCGCTGGACCTGCGGACGTCGTCGTTGCTGATCCCGATCGCGCAGGGAACCGTCGCGGTGCCGTTCGTCGTGCGCACGATCGTGCCCGTGCTCCGATCGATCGATCCCCGGCTGCGGGAGGCGGCCATGACCCTCGGCGCATCCCCGGCTCGGGTCTGGCGTGAAGTCGACGGACCGATCGTGGCTCGGGCCGGTCTCGTCGCCGCCGGCTTCGCCTTCGCGATCTCCCTCGGGGAGTTCGGCGCCACCGTGTTCCTCGCCCGCCCGAACACCCAAACCCTCCCCGTGGTCATCTTCCGGCTGCTCGGCCAGCCTGGGGAGCTGAACTTCGGTGCCGCGATGGCGGCCAGCACGATCCTGATGGCACTCACCGGCGCCGCGGTGCTGCTCATCGACCGGGTGCGCGTCGCCCGGGTGTTCTGATGCTCGCCGTCGACGACCTGACGGTCCGGTTCGGGGACACCGTCGCGGTCGACCGGGTGACCCTCCACGTCGGCGACGGGGAAGTGGTCGGCGTCCTGGGCCCGAGCGGAAGCGGTAAGTCCACGCTGCTGCGAGCCATCGCTGGTCTCGAAACACCGGCGGGCGGGCGGGTCTCGCGCGACGGCACCGACCTGCAGGGACTGGCACCCCATCAGCGCGAGCTCGGCCTGATGTTCCAAGACCACCAGCTTTTCCCGCATCGCGATGTGCTCGGAAATACCATCTTCGGGTTACGCATGCGCCAGGTCCCCCGACGCGACGCCGAGGCCCGAGCCCGAGCGGTGCTGGAGCTGGTGGGACTGGCCGGGTTCGAACACCGATCGGTCGATGAGCTCTCCGGCGGCGAGCAGCAACGGGTGGCGCTCGCACGGGCGCTGGCCCCCGAACCTCGGCTCCTCATGCTCGACGAGCCGCTCGGCTCGCTCGACCGTCGCCTCCGGGAACGGCTCCTCGACGAGCTGCGCGACCTGTTCACCCGTCTCCACCTCTCGGTCTTGTTCGTCACCCACGATCACGACGAGGCGTTCGCCCTCGCCGAGCGCGTCGCGGTCATGCACGCCGGTCGACTGGAGCAGACCGGCGCACCCCGCGAGGTCTGGTCGCATCCCGCCACCGCGTTCGTCGCCCGCTTCGTCGGCTGGAACCTCACGACCGCCCTCGGCGACGAGATGGTGGCGGTGCGGCCCGACGCGCTCCACCTCGCACCTGAAGGGCCACTGGTCGGCCGCGTCGTCGGCCAGTCGTTCCGGCGCGACCACCAGCGGCTCCGCGTCGCCCTCGACCACAACGGTGACGTCCTCGACGTGACGGTCCCCCACGACGCGCTCCTCCCGGACGTCGGGGAAGTCGTTCGGCTGACCGCCGACCCGGGCGGTGTGCGCACCCTCCCGCCCGAGCGACCGGATGCTGGGTGACCAGCGGTACAGGCCACCGCGGCACGGTCGGAGCACCGGTCCCGCAGCCAATTTCGGGCGCGCTCGGTAGAGTGCCCGCGTCGGTGACGAGCGGCGGCTCATGCCGGGGACGAAGAGGCCCGAAACGCTCGGAGGCCGCCTCCCCAAGGAGCCATCGAGCAACCCCTCCACGTGACCACGGTGGACATTCCGGCGTCACGATTGCTGCACGGCCAGCCGTGTGCCGCGCGAGCCCGCAATAGGCGAGCGTCAGGCTGGGCGCCAGGAGCGGTGACAGTCAGACGACCGTTCCCGTCTAATCATGGCGACGCGACTGGCGCCACCCACGGCCGCGCCGGACCAAGCGAGCTTCCTCACACCTCCGTCCGAGCGCCGCGTCGATCGACGAAGGCTCTCGGACTTTCGCCCGAGACGGCCTGCGCTGGGGAGAGCTCACGCGGTCACCTGACGTTGGCGACCCACGGCGCGCTCAACGCCACGGGTGGACCCCAAACGCGCATCGGCCCACGCGATTGGGGTGGCCCGCGCAGCACCCCCGACGGACCGAGACCGATCTTCACCGAATCCCCACATCTCGGACAGGACTCCTCGACAGGCGCTCCCTAGCATGGGCAGTGATGGCCGAGGTCCTGACATCGAGTCGAGCACCGAGCACGACTCGCACCGTGCTCGTGGTCGAAGACGAGACGCCGATCGCCGAAGCAGTGGCGGCCCGGCTCCGAAGCGAGGGCTTCGCAGTGGAGATCGCCGCCGATGGTCTCGCCGCACTCGAAGCCTGCGAACGCCTCCATCCCGACCTGGTGGTGTTGGATCTCATGCTCCCCGGACTCGATGGTCTCGAGGTATGCCGGCGCATCCAACGCGATCGTCCCGTGCCCGTCCTCATGCTCACGGCCCGCGATTCTGAGACCGACCTCGTCGTTGGACTCGCCGTCGGTGCCGACGACTACCTCGCGAAGCCGTTCAGCGCCCGGGAGCTGACGGCCCGGGTCCACGCCCTGCTCCGACGAGTAGAACGGGCCCCTGACCAGGCCGCGGGCGCTCCCTTGCGGCTCGGCTCGATCGAGGTCGACCTCGACGGACGCCACGTCCGCCAGGCCGGCGCCGACGTGCACCTCACCCCGACCGAGTTCGAGCTCCTCGCCTACCTGTTGAAGCACCCGACCCGGGTGTTCGCCCGGGAACATCTCCTCGGGGAGGTGTGGGGCTATCGCGACGGCTGCGGGGCCCGCACCGTCGATTCGCACGTTCGGGCGTTGCGTCGAAAGCTCGGCCCGGACGCGGTCCGCACCGTGCACGGCGTCGGATACGGAGCCGGACCCGGAACGGAATCGGCGTGAGTCGGCCCCGCCTCCCGATCGACGTCAAGGAGCTCGACGTTCGCCGTCCGCTGGACTCGTTCCCGTCGATCAAGCTGAAGCTCAGCTTTGTCATCGCCGCCGCGGTCGCGGGGACGATCTTCGTGTTCTGGCTCGCGATCAAGGTCGGCGTCTGGCCGTCCGGGAGCGGGATCCTCGCCGGCCTGGTCGCCGTGGCCATCGTCTGGTTCTTGGCCCGCGGCATGACGTCACCGCTACGCGAGATGGCCGAAGCCGCTGAGGCGATGGCAAAAGGCGACTACAGCAGCCGCGTCACCGCGACGTCACACGACGAGGTCGGCGCCCTAGCTCGAGCGTTCAACAAGATGGCCTCCGAGCTCGCCGAGACCGACCGAGTCCGGCGCGACCTCGTCGCCAACGTCTCGCACGAACTCCGCACCCCAATCACCGCGCTCCAAGCAAAGCTCGAAAACCTCGTCGACGGCGTCGAGGAACCCGACCGCGAGACCTTCGAGACGATGCTGGTCCAAGTCGAGCGGCTCGGGCGGCTCGTGCAACAACTCCTCGACCTCTCCCGTCTCGAAGCCGGAGTCGTGCCCCTCGAACGGTCCCCGTTCCCGGTGGAGCCACTCCTCGAGCACGCCGTGCGCGAACAGCGTCTCCACCAACCCGCGGTCGACGTCGCGGTCAGCGTCGAGCCCGCCGATCTCACCGCGAATGGAGACCCTGAGCGGGTCCATCAAGTCGTCGCCAACCTGCTCGAGAACGCGGTGCGGTTCACACCACGCGGTGGCACCGTCGAGGTGCGCGCGCACCGCAGCCCCCAAGGAGTCACCATCGAAGTCCTCGACGAGGGGCCCGGGATTCCCGACGTCGAACGGGCACGGGTCTTCGAGCGCTTCTACCGGGCCGACGCCGCTCGCTCGTCGCGGGAGGGCGGAGCCGGGCTTGGTCTGGCGATCGCGCGCTGGATCGTCGACCTGCATGGCGGAGAGATCCACCCCGAAGATCGCGACCCCTGCGGCTGTCGCATGGTGGTCACGCTGCCCGCGTTCGCGGGCGATCCATCGACCGAACGAACCGACCGAACGGAACGAGTGTGAGGGACGAATGCAGCTGACATCGATCGAAGAGGCACTGCGTCGCATCCGTCGAGGCGAGATGGTCCTCGTCGTCGACGACGAAGACCGTGAGAACGAAGGTGACCTGACAATGGCCGCGAGCTGGGTCACCGCGGAGGCGATCAACTTCATGCTCCGCTGGGCTCGAGGGCTGGTCTGCATGCCGTGCGCGCCGGAGCGGCTCGACGAGCTCAGCCTCGCCCCGATGGTCCCGCCCGAGCACGCGGGCTGCGACACCGCTTTCACCGTGTCAATCGATCATGTCGAGGCCGGCAGCGGCATCGGCGTCGGCGACCGGGCCCTGACCATCCGTCGGGCCGTCGACCCCGACGCATCCTCGTCGGAGTTCAAACGCCCCGGGCACGTGTTTCCTCTCCGCGCCCGACCCGGTGGGACCCTCGAACGGCGGGGCCACACCGAAGCGGCCGTCGACCTCGCGCGCCTCGCCGGCCTGCCCCCGATCGCGGTGATCTGCGAAG
>DAIPLE010000041.1:2666-13171 GCA_036769425.1 Actinomycetota bacterium | reverse complement strand
TCCGGGGTTCAAGTGCACACCCATCGTCACCGTCGGCGGCACCGCCACTCAGGCGAGCTATTACGACGACGTGCGAGTGCCGGCCGCCAACCTGGTCGGGGAGCCCAACGCCGGGTGGCGGCTCATCACCAACCAGCTGAACCACGAGCGCGTGGGCCTCGCCGCCCTGGGTGGTCTCACCCACCGCCTGTACGACGATGTCGTCGACTGGTGCCGGACCACCGACGCCGGTGACGGGACGGGGCGCATGATGGTCGAGGTCCTCTGGGTCCAGGCCGATCTGGCCCGTGCCCACGCCTCGCTCGAGGCGATGAAGCTCCTCAACTGGCGGATGGCCGCCGCGGTCGCCGAGAACATGCTCACGGCCACCGACGCGTCCGCCGCGAAGGTGTTCGGCGTCGAGACCCAGATCGAGGCGTATCGCCTCTTCCTCGGGATCCTCGGCGCGGTCGGCTACCTCCCCGACGGCGCCCCCGGTGCCGTGTTGCGCGGCGAGGTGGAGCGCGCCGGGCGGTCGGCGCAGATCAACACGTTCGGTGGGGGCGTCGTCGAGGTTCTGCGCGAGATCGTCGCCACCGCCGGGTTGAACATGGTGCGCCACGCCCGATAGCCAATCCCGGATCACGACTCGACTGAGCACCACGACCGATGAGACATGATGCCAACACAGCGCCACAACGCGGAGGGCCGGCTTGACCAGCACTGAGACCGGCGAGCGCGCCGCGTTCCTCGCCCGGCTGCGCGCGTACGAAGGGCTCGAGGTCGACGTCGAGGTGGGTGCCGACCCGGTGAACCAGCCCATGATCCGGCACTGGGTCGAAGCGATGGGCGACGAGAACCCGATCTACGTCGACCCCGACGCCGCGGCCCGCTCCGTGCACGGCCAGGTGATCCCACCACCGGTGATGCTGCAGGCCTGGGTGATGCGCGGGATCAAGCCTCGACCGGCCCACGGCGGCTCCCCGCGCGACGAGTTGATGCGCCTCCTCGACGATGCCGGCTTCTCGTCGGTCGTGGCGACGAACTGCGAGCAGGAATACGACCGCATGCTCCGCCTCGGCGATCACCTCCAGACCCGAACTGTGATCGACTCGGTCTCCGAAGAGAAGCAGACCGGTCTCGGGATCGGCCACTTCGTGACCACGCGCGTCGAATACGAGACGGTTGACGGCACGTCGGTCGGACGGATGCTGTTCCGGATCCTGAAGTTCCGGCCCGGCACAGGCCGGGGCGCCACCACCCCTCCCGTCGAGGAATCCACCGCGCCGGCCCCGCGACGGCCTCGCCCCGCGATCACCGCCGACAGCGCGTTCTGGTTCGAGGGCGCGAAGGAGCACCGGCTCCTCATCCAGCGGTGCAGCTGCGGGAGGCTGCGCCACCCCCCCGGGCCTCGCTGCCCCGAGTGCGGCTCCTATGACTGGGACGCACTCGAGGCGAGCGGTCGGGGCCGCGTGTACAGCTTCGTGGTGAACCACTACCCGCAGGTCCCAGGGTTCGACTACCCGCTCGCGGTCGGCCTCATCGAGCTCGAGGAAGGGACCCGCCTCGTCGCCAACATCGTGGACTGCGAGCCGGCGGACATCACCGTCGGCATGCCCGTCGACGTCGAGTGGCTCGACCTCGACCCCGACCTCACCCTGCCCGCCTTCAAGCCGGCGTCCTAGGCCTCGGCGTGGACTTCTCACTCACCGAAGAACAGCTCGCGGTCAGTGACCTCGCCGAGCAGATCTTCCAAGGCTCGAGCCGCGTGGAGCGCGTCAAAGCCGTCGAGGCCACCGACGACCGCGTCGACGAGACCCTCTGGCAAGCGCTCGCCGACGCCAACCTCCTAGGTCTCACCCTTCCCGAGGAGGTCGGCGGCAGCGGCCTCGGAGTCCTCGAGCTCTGTCTCCTCCTCGAGCAACAGGGCCGCGCCGTCGCCCCGGTGCCGCTCTGGGCGACGCTGGCGCTCGGTGCGCTCCCGATCGCGGCGTGGGGGAGCGCCGAGCAACGACGAGCCTGGCTCCCCGGCGTCGTAGCCGGCGAGATCAAGCTCACCGCCGCGCTCGCCGAGTCCGGGGTGAACGACGCGCACCACCCCCATGTCCGCGCGACGCGCGACGGTGCCGCGTGGCGACTCGACGGGCTCAAGGTGTCGGTACCCGCCGCGCACGTCGCGCATCGGATCTTGGTGCCCGCGAGCACCGACGACGACGTCGGTGTGTTCCTCCTCGACCCCCACGCGTCGGGTGTCACCGTCGAGCGGGCCACGACCACGAATCGGGAGATCCACCCGCACCTGCATCTCGACGGCGTCACCGTCGAGCCGCTCGGCGCGCCCGAAGCCGGGAACCGGATCCTGTCCTGGATGCTCGACCGGGCCCTCATCGGACTGTGTGGCCTCCAGGTCGGGGTCTGCGAGGCCGCAATGCAGCTCGCGGCGGCCTACAGCTCGAACCGGGTCCAGTTCGGCAAGCCCCTCTCCACGTTCCAAGGGGTGGCCATCAAAGCGGCCGACGGCTACATCCAGACCGAAGCCATCCGCGTGACGATGCTCCAGGCCGCCTGGCGGCTCGACGCCGGCCGTGAAGCGTCCAGCGACGTGCTGGTCGCCAAATGGTGGGCATCCGAAGGCGGCCAGCGCGTCGTGCACATCGCCCAGCACCTCCACGGCGGGATGGGCGCCGACGTCGACTACCCCGTTCACCGATACTTCCTCTGGGGCAAGCAGATCGAAGACACGCTCGGCGGGTCGAGCGCGCAGCTCGCCCGCCTCGGAGAAGCACTGGCAGGAGCGACACGATGACGACCACCACTTCGCTACGAGCCGCGGACGTCAACGTCGGCGACGAGCTCCCGACGCTCGACATCCCGCTGAGCCGGACGCTGATCGTGTCCACCGCGATCGCGTCGCGCGACTACCAGGATGTCCACCACGACCCCGGGCTGGCGCAGGAACGCGGGTCGAAGGACATCTTCATGAACATCCTCACCACCAACGGCTTCGTCGGACGCTTCATCACCGACTGGGCCGGTCCCGACGCGATGCTCAAAGCCGTCAAGATCCGCCTCGGCGCCCCGAACTACCCCGGCGACACGATGGTCATGACCGGAGCCGTCACCAAGAAGGACGGCTCGGTCGTGGAAGTCACACTGCGCGGCGCGAACAGCCTGGGGGACCACGTGACCGGCACGGTCACGCTGGAGCTGCGCCCGTGAGCGAATCGAACCAGCTGCGGGACGCCGCCGCCGTCGTCGGGATCGGTGCCACCGAGTTCTCGAAGGACTCCGGGCGCTCCGAGATGCGCCTCGCCGTCGAGGCCTGCGAAGCAGCCATCGCCGACGCCGGTCTCGAACCGCGCCAGGTCGACGGGATGGTGACCTTCACCGCAGACACCAACCCCGAGATCGAGATCGCCCGCAACCTCGGCATCGGCGAGCTCTCCTTCTTCTCCCGCATCCACCACGGCGGCGGCGCCGCGTGCGGGACGATCCAACAGGCGGTCCTCGCCGTCAACGCCGGCGTGGCGGACTACGTCGTGTGCTACCGGGCGTTCAACGAACGGTCCGGGCGCCGCTTCGGGACCGGGGTGCAGGACCGCCCGCCACTCGCCACCGCCGACTCGGGCCACTTCGCCTGGTACGCGCCCTTCGGGCTCCTGACCCCAGCCCAGTGGGTGGCGATGTTCGCGCAGCGCTACCTCCACGAGTACGGCGCGACCAGCGAAGACTTCGGCCGGATCGCGGTCGCGGACCGCAAGCACGCCGCGGCGAACCCCGCGGCGTGGTTCTACGGCCAGCCCATCACCCTCGAGGACCACCAGGCGTCCCGTTGGATCGTGGAGCCGTTGCATCTCCTCGACTGCTGCCAGGAGAGCGACGGCGGCCAGGCCCTCGTGGTGACCACACCCGAACGGGCCCGCGACCTCGCGCAGCCGGCGGTGGTCGTGCACGCCGCGGCACAAGGCGCGGGTGAGAACCAGGACATGATGACCAGTTACTACCGGGACTCCATCACCGGGCTTCCCGAGATGGGCCTGGTCGCCCGCCAGCTCTGGAACACCAGCGGCCTCGGTCCCGACGACATCCAAGCCGCGATCATCTACGACCACTTCACTCCGCTCGCGCTACCCCAGTTCGAAGAGTTCGGGTTCTGCGGCCGGGGGGAAGCGAAGGACTTCATCCGGGACGGCAACATCGAGCTCGGCGGTCGGCTGCCCATCAACACCAACGGCGGGCAGCTCGGCGAGGCCTACATCCACGGGATGAACGGCATCGCCGAAGGGGTGCGTCTGATTCGAGGCACGTCCGCCAACCAGCCCGCCGGTGTCGAGCACGTGCTCGTCACCGCCGGGACCATGGTGCCCACCAGCGCGTTGCTGCTCGGTGCGGCGTGACCAACCCGCTCGGCGACCCCGCCACCCCTGTCGTCGTCACCGGGGGCGCCTCCGGCATCGGAGCCGCCTGCTGCGCGGCGCTAGCGACGGTCGGCCGACCGGTCGCGGTTTGGGACGTCGACGCCGACCGGGCCGATCTCGTGGCCGGCCGGTGCCGCGAGGAGTATGGGGTGGCGGCGTGCGCGCTGAGCATCGATGTCGTCGACGAGGACGCAGTCGCCGGCGGCGTGACGTCCACCGTCGGCGCCCTCGGCAGCATCGGTGGTCTCGTCCACGCGGCCGGCATCGTCCGAGCCGCGCTCGACGACGTCATCGACTCCGAAACGTGGGACGCGGTGCTGGCCACGCACCTGCGCGCCTACGCCTTCGTGACCCGGGCCGTGCTCCCCGAGCTGCGACGCGCCGGCCCCGGTTCCGCGATCGTCGGGATCTCCTCCATCGAAGGGCTCGTCGGTCACGGCTTCATCCCCTCGTACACGGCGGCGAAGCACGGGATGATCGGTCTGACCCGGTCGTTCTCCCACCGCCTCGGACCGGAGGGGATACGCGCCAACGCGGTCTGTCCCGGCTTCATCGACACCCCGATGCTCGCCCCCACAATCGAGACGCCGGAGGCCCGCGCCGGGTTCGAGACGCGGGTGCCGTTGGGCCGACTCGGCGAACCCGAGGAGATCGCTCGCGTCGTGCGCTTCCTCCTCTCGAACGAGAGCACCTACCTGCACGGCGCGGTGGTCGTGGTCGATGGCGGCGTCACCGCTTCCGGCGGCCAGTAGCCGAGCTCGCCGCGAGCCGATCCAGGTCGGCCAGCAACGCGTCGGCCGCGTCGCGCTCCCCAGCCCAGTAGCGCTCGCCCCACCGTTCGATCAGCGCCGGGTACGTCCAGGCCGGCTCGTCCTCGGCGGCGGCCCTCGCCGTCGCCACGTCCTCGGCCATGCGAGACGCGAACGCCCGATGCTCCTCGACGGTGTGACGGAGGGTGACCGGGTCGCTCAGATGTCCGAGCCAGACCCGCAAGGCGACGCTGTGCTTCAACACCGGCGCCTCGACCGGCGCGTCGCGCAGCCACGCGGTCAGGGCGTCGCGTCCCGCCGGAAGGATCCGGTACAGCCGCTTGCGGCGCGGCGCCTCCGGCGCCGCCGCTCTCGACGCGGCGTACCCGCACGCCTCGAGACGGCGAAGCTCCCGGTAGATCTGGCTCATCGCCGGGCTGCCGTAGAAGAACCGCAGCGATGCGTTCGCCCATTTGCGCAGGTCGTACCCGGAGAGCTCCCGATCGAACGACAAGAGGCCGAGCACGGCCCAGGCGGTGGGCGAGAGTGGCTCCACGTCACCGAGCCTACCGGCCACCACCTTGACATAGGACGATTAGTCATATCTACTGGGCAGACGTCGCAACGGATGCCGGGTCGGCGGTGGTCGGACGAGTAGCCGAGACCAGCCGAGACCAGGGGAGAGGACCGCGTGCAGTTCTCGATGATCTTCGAGGCCCAGATGGCCGACGCGTCGCCGGACCACGAGCGTGCGGTGCTGCGCGACTGCGTCGAGCAGGCCGTCTACGCCGAAGCGATGGGCTTCGACCGGGTCTGGGCCGTCGAGCACCACTGCCTCCGGTGGTACGCGCACATGAGCGCCCCCGAGATCTTCCTCACCTGGGTCGCGGCGCGGACAGAACGGATCCGGGTCGGGCACGGCGTGGTCTGCATGCCGTTCAACTACAACCATCCCATCCGGGTCGCCGAACGTGCCGCCATGCTCGACGTCCTCTCCAACGGCCGGCTCGACCTCGGCGCCGGGCGGGGCGCGACGCTCCAAGAGATGTCGGCGATGGGTGTCGACCCGGCCCGCACGTACCTCGAAGTCGAAGAGGCGCTGCGGATGATCGGGTCGATGTGGCGAGGCGATGGCAACGACATGTTCGAGTGGCACGGCGAGTTGCTCCAGGTCTCCGAGCACCCGATCCTGCCGCGACCGGTGCAGCTACCGCACCCACCCCTCTACCTCGCGTGCACGAAGAACGACACCGTCGCCCTCGCCGCCGAGTATGGAATCGGCGCGCTCGTGCTCGGCTTCTCCGGACCCGACGACGTCGCCGCGCTCCACCAGCGCTACGACGACACGATCGCCAGCCGTTCGAAGAAACGCTTCGTGTCGTCGGAGGTCAATGACCACTTCGCGGCGCTCTGCCCGACGACGGTGCTCGACGACGCCGATGCCGCGCTTCAGATCGGTGCCCGCGGGCAACGCTTCTTCGCCGAGGCGATCGCCCACTGGTACGGCGGCGGTCCGCCACCGGTCGCCGGTGACGCCGAGATCGACCAGGTCGAGGAGATCGGACAGGCGAAGGAGCGGATGTACGCCCACCTGCACGAGGCGAAAATCCCGGTCGGACCCAGCACCGGTGCCACGTTCAACGTCGTCGAGCACGCGTACGGCAACTGGCGTGACGCCATCGCGTACGCGGAGCGACTCGAGGCTGCGGGCGCCGACGAGATCATGTGCCTCATCCAGATGGGCACGGTCCCGCAGTCGGTGTGCATGGAGACCGTCCGCCAGTGGGGCGAGCACGTCATCCCGCACTTCCGCACCAAGCGCGCCGAGGTTGCCTGACCGGGGGTCCCGCCGGTCAGGGGCGGTTCTCGGCCAGCTCGGCCAGGAGGAGCGCCTCACTCACGACGAGGTTCCGCCAGTCCCCGAGGTGGAGGCTCTCGTCCTCGCCATGGATCCGGCTCGTCGGATCGGCGGGACCGAGGAGCAGGGCCGGGATGCCTCCGAACGCCTCGGCGAACGGAGCCACGAACGGGATCGAGCCGCCGACGCCCATCACCACCGGGGACCGTCCGAATCCCGCGGTGAGGGCCCGATGGGCGGCGTCGAACGCCCAGCCGGTCGGCTCGCACGCCCAGCCGGGAGCACTCCAGTCGGGCTCGAACGACCATTCGAGACCCCACGGGACGTGGCGGGCCAGGTGGGCGCGCAGCAGCTCGAGCGCCCGGTCGGGATCTTGGCTCGGGGCCAGCCGCACGCTGACCCGCGCCGCGGCGGTCGCCACGATCTGGTTCGAGGAGCCCTCGATCGGGTGGCTGTCGATCCCGATGACGCTCAACGCCGGCCGCCACCAGAGTCGCTCCCACACCGACCGGGTCGGGTCGCCGGCCGCCTCAAGGCCCGGCCGTGCCCCATAGGTGGCGAGCACCCGCTCGGGTCGGGTGTCGAGCGACGCGAGCTCGGCCCGCTCGGCGTCGGTCGGGACGCGCACGTCGTCCCAGAATCCGTCGATCGCCACGTCACCGTGATCGTCGACGAGCGACGCGAGGACCCGGGCGAGCGCCACCGCCGGGTCGGGCACCACGCCGCCGGCCATGCCGCTGTGCACCGGGCCGCTCAACGCCTGCAGACGCACGACGCCGCCGGCCAGACCCCGCAGCGAGCAGGTGAGGCCAGGCGTCCCGACGCTCCAGTTTCCGGCGTCGGCGAGCACGAGCACGTCCGCCGAGAGGTCGTCTTGATATCGGGCGAGGAACGCACCCAGGTTCGGTGACCCGACTTCTTCCTCACCCTCGATGAAGACGGTCACGTTGCAGGGAAGCTCACCGGCGGTCTCCAGCCAGGCCTGCACCGCGGTGGCGTGCGCGACGGCGCCGGCCTTGTCGTCGGCGCTGCCGCGTCCGAAGAGCCGACCGTCACGTTCCACGGGAGCGAACGGGTCGGTGGTCCAGCGGTCGACGAAACCAGTCGGTTGGACGTCGTGATGGGCGTACAGCAGCACCGTCGGCGCGTCGGCGGCGTGATGCCATTCGCCGATGACGGCCGGTGGGCAGGCGTCGACCGTTGCCTGTCGCACGTGGTCCAACCCGCTGCGCTCGA
Source organism: Actinomycetota bacterium (assembly GCA_036769425.1). GTDB lineage: Bacteria > Actinomycetota > Acidimicrobiia > IMCC26256 > PALSA-555 > PALSA-555. Next base: position 4,931 of record DAIPLE010000041.1, on the reverse strand, counting down.
GGAGCGCGGCGGTCGCGTCGGCGCTGCGTTGCACCTCGACGGCTTTCGCACGGTCGGCGCTGATGCTCGGGATGCGAACGAGCTCCATGAGCTCGTCGCGGGCGTGGCCCATGGCTGCGTCGGCCGCGGCGGTGACCGCGTCGTGCACCGTCACCAACCTCGGAACGCTGCGGGTCGGCGCTCGGCGAAGCTCGCCAGGCCCTCGGCGGCGTCGTGGCTGGCCATGGCGATCTCCTGAGCCCAGCGCTCGTCGGCGAAGGCGGCGACCCGGTCGATGTCCAGCGCCCGGTTGATCAGCCGCTTCGAGAGTGAGATCGCCGGCGTCGGGCCCGCCGCCAGGCGCGCGGCCCAGGCGTGAGCGACGTCGGTGAGCTCCGAGCCCGGCACGACGCGGTTGACGAGGCCGAGGCGGGCCGCCTCGGTCGCCGGCAGGTCGTCGCCGAAGAAGATCAGCTCCTTGGCGCGTTGCGGGCCGACGAGGCGGGTGAGCAGGTAGGCGCCGCCCCCGTCGGGGATGATCCCCCGTCGGACGAAGACCTCGATGAACCGGGCGTGATCGGCGGCGAGGACCAGGTCGCAGGCGAACGCGAGGTGAGCGCCGATCCCCGCCGCGGTCCCGTTGACGGCGCAGACGATCGGCTTGTCGCAGTCCTGCAGCGCGGCGATGAGCCGCTGCGCGCCGAGGCAGGTGCGGTCGACGGCCAGCACCGGGCGAGCCGGCGCCCCGTCGGGTAGGTCGTGGGTGGCGGGACGGTCCACCCGCAGGTCGGCGCCGGTGCAGAAGGCCCGCTCTCCGGTGGCGGTGAGCACCACGGCCCGCACCGCGAGGTCGGCGTTGGCGTCGTCGAGCAATTCGATGATCCGGTTGCGCTGGTCCGGTGTCAGCGCGTTGCCGGACTCGGGTCGGTTCAGCACGATCCACGCGACACCGTCGCGCCGGTCGTAGCGGACCTGGTCCTCCACCGGGTGATCATCGGTCATACCGCGGAGCGTACCGACCATCCGCTCCGCCCCCATCGGACCCGAAATGCTTCCCCTCGCGGGAACCGAGAGGCTCACCTCGAAAGACCGCCGCAAAGCGGACATCGGGAGCTGATCTCGGATCCGGACGGGGCGCGGCGTAGTCTCTCCGAACGTCGTGCGGCACCAGTCGGGCTGCCGCGGTCGTTCCTGGGAGCTTGGTTGCCTCGTCGACGCGGAGTGGGACGGGTGTTCGTCGGCCGTTTCACGATCGCGCTCGTCGTGGCGGCGGCCACGATGGTCGGGGCCGTCGTCGCCGTGAACTACGTGATCGACGTGAAGCTCAACTCGGTCGCCCGGGTCGGGCTCCACACCGCGGTCACGTCGAGCGGACCGCTCAACTTCCTGCTCGTCGGCTCGGATTCGCGAGCCTTCACCAACGGGAACGCCGACGCGCAACAGCATTTCGGGACCGATCAGGCCAACGGTGGTCAGCGCTCGGACACCATGATGGTGGTCCGGATCGATCCTGACCACCACAAGACGCTGGTCGTCTCGTTCCCTCGCGACATGTGGGTCAACGTCCCGGGCCAGGGCCACACGAAGATCAACTCGGCGTACAACGACGGCCCGCAGAAGGTCATCGACACCCTCAAAGCTGACTACAACATCAGCATCAACCATTTCATCCGCGTCGACTTCGTGAGCTTCCAAGGTGTCGTCAACGCCATCGGCACCGTCCCGGTCTACGTCCCGTACCAGGCCCGTGACGACCTGACCGGCCTCTACCAGCCGTCGCCGGGATGCAAGCTCCTCAACGGCGCGGATGCGCTGGCCTACGTCCGCTCCCGTGACCTGCAGTACTACAGCCCGTCGAAGCGGCGCTGGTTGCCTGCTGACGCAGTGCCTGACCTCAACCGCATCGCCCGCCAGCAGCAGTTCATCAAGCAGCTGGCCGGGATCGCGGTGCAGAAGAGCCTGCGCGACCCTTTGGTTGGCAACCAGATCCTCAGCCGGGTCCTGGAGAACCTCACGCTCGACAAGGGGCTGTCCAAGGACGACGTCCTCACGCTCGTCGACGCGTTCCGCACCGTCAACCCGAAGGACACCGGCCACGTCCAGTTCGCCACCATGCCGGTGTCGACGGACGGTCCCAGCCAGGACGGCCAGAGCGTGCTCTACCTGAAAGAGCCCGACTCGGACGCGCTCCTCGCCCGCCTCGGCGGCACGGTTGTGCCCGACAACGTGGCGATCATGACTGCCGGGTCGTCGAAACCGTCCGGGCTGGGCGCCACTGGCTCCACG
>DAIPLE010000041.1:0-2566 GCA_036769425.1 Actinomycetota bacterium | reverse complement strand
GATCATGACTGCCGGGTCGTCGAAACCGTCCGGGCTGGGCGCCACTGGCTCCACGTCCTCGACGACCTCCCCCTCGTCGACCACGTCCCCCTCGTCGACCTTCCCGTCGTTGACACCGACCACGCTCGGGACCGCGTCCACGCTTCCCCCGTCGACCTCGACTCCTTCGACGGCCGCCGTCGGGGCGACGCCGGCGCCGTCGATCGAGAACCAGAGCCAGTTCGGTATCCCCGCACCGAAGGTCCCACCCTGCACCTGAGGTTCCCCGGCTGAGGTCCGGTTCGACCGTCGGATCAGGCCCTCCCGCCTCCGCGCCGCTGCGGGTTACCCTCCGGCCGCCGCGACGACGACGCAGGGGGGACAATGGGACGGCTCAACGGGCGGGTGGCGATCATCACTGGCTCCGGCCAGGGGATCGGGCGGGGGATCGCCCGCCGCTACGTGACCGAAGGCGCGGCCGTCATGATCGCGGAGCGCAACCCCGAGACGGGATCCGCAGTCGAGCGCGAGCTGCGCGACCTCGGTGGTGAGGCCCGGTTCGTGCCCACCGACGTCCTCGACGCCTCGCAGGTGACCCGGATGGTCGACGACACGGTCGAGCACTTCGGGCGGGTCGACATCCTTGTCAACAACGCGTACGCCGCCGGGCATCCGGACCGGCTCGAGCGCAAGCCCGTCGCCGACCTCGACCTCGCCTTTCGTGGCGGGCCGGTGCACACCTATCGAGCCATGCAGGCCGTGTTTCCCCACTTCAAGCAGCAGCGCTGGGGTCGGGTGATCAACTTCGTGTCGCTGAACGGCGTCAACGCCCACATGTACAGCGCCGACTACAACGCGGCCAAGGAGGCGATCCGGGCCATCACCCGCACTGCGGCGCGCGAGTGGGCTCGGCACAACATCCTGATCAACGCCATCGCACCGGCGGCGGCCTCACCGGCCTATGTGTCCTTCGCCGAGGCGGCACCCGAGAACGCCCGGGAGATGCTGAAGCAGAACCCGCTCGGTCGAATGGGTGACCCCGAGCACGACATCGGCGGCGTCGCGCTCTTCCTCGCTAGCGACGACAGCGACTACGTGACCGGCAACACGATCTTCGCCGACGGTGGCAGCCACATCAACGGCGTGCAATGGGACCCGCCCATGCCTGACTGATGACCTACGAGACACTCCAGTGCACGAGTGTCGACGTCGACGCCGGTGTGGCCTGGGCGACGATCGACCACCCGCCGATGAACCTCTGGGACCCGGTCCTCACCAGCGATCTCGTCGCGCTCATCGGCGCCTTCGAAGACGACGAGGGAGCGCAGGTCCTCGTGCTCACTAGTGCCGACCCCAAATACTTCATCGCCCACGCCGACGTGGGGATGATCCTCGGTCTGCCGACGGACGCGACCGCGGCCGGTGACCAGCCGGCGCCCATCAACCAGCTGCTCGAGCGGTTCCGGATCATGCCGAAGATCTCGATCGCGCTGCTGCGTGGCATCGCGCGCGGTGGCGGTTCCGAGATCGCCCTGGCGTGCGATCTTCGGTTCGCGACTCCCGAGGCCCGGCTCGCCCAGCCCGAGGTCGCGCTCGGCATCATCCCCGGCGCCGGTGGCACGCAACGCCTCACTCGACTGGTGGGCCGCGCCCGAGCGCTCGAGATCGTCCTCGGCTGCGGCGACGTGACCGGCGCGGAGGCCGCGTCGATGGGGTACGTCAACCGGGTCGTCGACACCGCGATCATCGACGATGTCGTGCGCGCTCTCGCGCATCGGATCGCGTCGATGCCCCCCCATGCGGTCGCCGCGGCCAAGCGGGCGATCGACGCCGCGTCGTCTGATCCGACCCCGGGTCTCGCGATCGAAGGCGCCGCGTTCCTGGAGAGCCTCCAACACCCCGAGGCGGCGCGGCGCATGCGCGAGTTCCTCGCGGTCGGTGGACAAACCCGAGACGGTGAACGGGACCTGGAGGCGATCCTCGACCGGCTCCGACCGCGGTGACCGACTTCGCCGGCCGGGTCGCCTGGATCGCCGGTGCCGCCCGCCGGCCCGGAATCGGCCGAGCCACCGCCGTCCAGCTCGCCCGGCGCGGCGCCGACGTCGTGTGCGTCGACGTCGTCACCGACACCCCGGCTGACGACGAGTCGTACCGGGTCAGCCGGGCCGCGTTGGATGCCACCGCGGCGGCAGTCGTCGCCGAGGGGAGACGGGCGCTCACGCTCCCGGTCGAGCTCACCGATCCGGGCGCGGTCGACGAGTCGGTCGCAGCAACGATCGACGCGTTCGGGCGGGTCGACGTGTGCTGCAACCTGTCCGGCGGAACCGGCCCTAACCTCGGGAACGGGTCCCTCATCGGACTCGAGCCGAGCTCATGGCACGCGACCCTCGACGCCAACCTCACCGCGGTGTGGCTCGGTGCCCGAGCCTGCGCCCGCCGCATGATCGAGCAAGGAGACGGCGGAGCGATCGTCAACCTGTCATCGTCCGCGGGGGTGGCAGGCGAGGCTGGCTTCGGCGCGTTCTCAGCCGCCCGAGCCGGGGTGATCCGCCTCACGGAGGCGCTCGCCACCGAGCTGGCACCCAAC
>DAIPLE010000040.1:0-13173 GCA_036769425.1 Actinomycetota bacterium | reverse complement strand
TTCGCCGCGATGGGCTCGCCGTCGCCGACGACACCACGGCGCGACTGCCCTAGACAGGCTCGGAGACCCCCGCGGGTGACAAGAAGTTTCTGAGCAACGCGTGGCCCGACTCGGTGAGGATCGACTCGGGGTGGAACTGGACCCCTTCGACCGGGAGGGTTTGGTGGCGCAGCCCCATGACGGTGCCGTCCTCGCTCTCCGCGCTCACGATCAGCTCCGCGGGAACGGATCCGCGGTCGACGACCAACGAGTGGTACCGGGTCGCACGCAACGGGTTCGGGAGGCCGGCGAACACCCCCGCGCCATCGTGGTTGATCACCGAAGTCTTGCCGTGCATCACCTGCGGGGCGCGCACGATCTCGGCGCCAAACACGTGGCCGATGCACTGATGCCCGAGGCACACGCCGAGGACCGGCACACCGCGCGCCGCGCAGTCGAGGATGGCATCGTTCGATAGGCCGGCGTCCTCCGGACGTCCCGGCCCCGGCGAGACGAGCAGCGCGTCCGCCTCGAGCCCTTGCAGCCCCGCCAAGTCGAGATCGTCGTGGCGATACACGATCGGCTCCGCGCCGAGCTCCCCGAGGTACTGCACGAGGTTGTACACGAACGAGTCGTAGTTATCGATCACGACCACGCGCCGGCCCACCAACGGCACTGTAGAGGAGCGCGTGAAGCTGGGAAGTAGGGTTCGCGTTCGTGCCGAAGAGCAAGCCTCGCAAAGGGCCGCCCGCGGCCGCTCGGACGCGGTCGCGGTACACGCCTCCGAAGCCCAAGACCGCGAAGCACAGCCCGCTATGGGTCCCGGCCACGATGTTCGCCACCCTCGGGGCGGGCGTCATCGTGATCCTCGGCAACTACCTCGAGCTGCTCCCCGGAGGCACGGCCCGCAACGGGTACCTGTTCCTCGGGCTTGGCCTCCTCATCGGTGGGTTCGTCATGTCCACCCAGCTCCGCTGAGCCCGAAACCGGCGGAATGACACAACTGTCATTCCTCCCCAGGTTGCTCCACAGTCTGTGGAGAACCCCGGGTCAGCCGACGGGTCCGACCGGCACCATGTCCTCCCGGCAGTGGCGGGGCGCCTCGATGGCGGCGCCGTCCTGCGCTGCGGTCATGGTGACCTCTGCCCCGCAGACGATGCAGGCGAACCGGGCGTCGACCGGGACCACCTGGGAGGGATCCGGCTCCGAGTCGGGGGCGATCTTGAACTTCCGCAACGTTCCGGCCCCGACGAGGTAGATGGCGAGCATCGCCACCAGGGCGATGACCACTCGGACGACCCACCCCACCGTCGAAACCGCGAAGAGCGCCCAGCCGACCACCAAGAGTCAGCGACTCCTCAGCCGAGCCGCTCGAGGATCGTGGCGTTGGCCATCCCCCCACCTTCACACATGGTCTGCAGACCGAAGCGGCCCCGCGAGCGCTCGAGCTCGTTCAAGAGGGTGGCCATGAGGCGGGCGCCAGAGCAGCCGAGGGGATGCCCGAGCGCGATCGCGCCGCCGTTGACGTTGACGCGGCTCATGTCGGGATGATGCTCCTGCTGCCAGGCCAGTACCACGGGCGCGAACGCCTCGTTGATCTCGACCAGGTCGATGTCGTCGAGCGTCAGCTTCCCGCGTTCCAGCACCTTCGTTGTGGCGGGGATCGGCCCGGTCAGCATCATCACAGGATCGACGCCGGCCAACGCGAAGGCGTGGAACCGAGCCCGGGGCACCAGGCCCAAGCTGTTGGCCTTCTCTTCGCTCATGATCAACACCGCGGCGGCCCCGTCGGTGATCTGCGATGAGTTCGCGGCGGTGACCACCCCATCGGCTTTGAATGCCGGCTTGAGCTTGCCGAGCGTCTCGAGCGACGAATCGGGACGGATTCCCTCGTCGCGAGTCATGCGTTCGGGCCCGTCTTCGGTCACGACGTCGACCGGGACGATCTCGCGATCGAAGCGGCCTTCCTTCGTCGCCCGGTCGGCGTGGCGATGCGACTCGACCGAGAAGGTGTCGTTGTCCTCCCGGGAGATGCCCCACTTCTCGGCGATGAGCTCGGCCGAGATCCCCTGAGGGACGAGGTCGTACCGGGCCAGCATCTTCGGTCCGAACGGCACACTGCCGGGGAGCAGCGACGAGCCCATCGGGGTGCGCGTCATGCTTTCGACGCCGGCTGCGACCACGATGTCGTACGCCCCGGCCATGACGCCTTGCGCCGCGAAGTGGGCGGCCTGCTGCGACGACCCGCACTGCCGGTCGATGCTCGTGCCCGGGACCGACGCTGGGAAGCCCGCGGCGAGCGCGGCGTTCCGTCCGACGTTCACGGCCTGGTCCCCGACCTGGGACACGCAGCCCATGATGACGTCGTCGACGAGCGCCGGGTCGAGGTCGTTGCGTGCGATTAGCGCCTCGAGCGTGTGCGCGGCGAGGTCGACGGGATGCCAGTCCTTGAGCTTCCCGTTGCGTCGCCCCAGTGGGGTGCGCACGGCGTCCACGATCACGGCACTCGGCATGGAGCCCTCCGATGGATGTGCGGAAACTCAGCCCAACGATACGCTCCGCCGCCATGCCCCGAAATCTCGACGCGGCGCTCGGAGACGGTGGGATGCCGCTCCTCGCCCAGCTCGGGCTGGCCTTCGAGCGCTACGGCGAAGGCTGGGCCGAGGCGACCTGGACGCCGACCGCGCTGGCGTGCAACCCGCTGGGAGCCGTCCACGGCGGGGTGTACGGCGTCGTCCACGACGCGGCGATGAACTTCGCGGCGAGCAGCGCCCTCGAGCGCGGGGACCGCGCCGCCACCCTCGACGTCGCGTACCAGACGATCCGTCCGAGCAGTAGCGGAGACACACTCAAGGTCCGCGGCGAGGTCGTCCGGCTCTCCACCAGCGTCGCGTACCTCGAATCGAACGTTCGCGGCGGTGACGACACGGTCATCTCGCGCGCCACGGCCACGTTCTTCGTGCGACGCCGCGACGCGTGACCAGCACCACCGGTACCGTCACCACGGGGGGGCCGATCTCCCGACGGGCGCGGTTCGGCTGGATCGGTGAGGTCGTCGCCGGGCTCGCGATCTACTTGAGCTACGACACGCTGCGCAGCCACGTGGCCGGCCCCACGCATATCGCGTTCGCGCACGCCAAGCAGATCATCTCCGCGGAGCGGTTCCTACACGTCTACTGGGAGCGCGACGTCCAGCGGGCGTTTCTGCACGTCGACTGGTTCATCGCGTTCTGGAACATCTACTACGGCACGATCCACTTCGTGATGCCGATCGTCGCCTTGGTCTGGCTGTTCCGGCGGGCCCCGGCTCGTTACGTGCGTTGGCGGAACACCCTGGCGCTGATGTTCGGGCTCGCTGTGCTCGGTTTCTGGCTGTACCCGCTCATGCCCCCACGGGTGATGCCCAGCCGGTACGGCTTCGTCGACACTGCCGCCGAGTACTACAACTTCGGACCCCAGGTCCGGGTCCGGTTCGACCAGCACGGCCAGCCGACCCACGAGGCCGCGGAACAGTTCGGCAACCTCTACGCCGCGATGCCGAGCTTCCATGTCGGCTGGTCGACCTGGGTCGCGCTCACCCTGTGGCCGCTCGTGCGGCGCAACTGGGCGAAGCTGCTGCTGGTCGCCTATCCGCTGACCATCCTGTTCTGCATCACCGTGACCGCCAACCACTGGCTCCTCGACGCGGTGGGCGGATGGGTGGTGCTCGGTCTGGCGTACGCCGGAGCCCGCGGCATCGACGCCGCGTTCGCCGCCCGTCGAAGAAGGCGTCGCTCCCTAGTCGAGCAGTGACGAACGGAGGCTGCGGCGGCGGAACGCCAGCCAGCCAGCCCCGAAGATCCCGAAGGCGCCCAGCCCGGCCAGCCACGGGGCCGCGCTCGGACTCGAGCGATGCGCGCTCTGAACCACGCTCACCGAAGCCCGCTTGACGGCCTTCGGCTGCCCCGCGGTCTTGACGGCCTTGCCGACCCCGGACGGTGTCGCCTGGAACCAGTCGGGCTTCCACAACCAGATCACCGTGACCTGCTGCACCGCGCCCGGCACGGGGACCGCGAAGTTCGGGAGCGGCTTCGCGAAAGAGAGCGGCGCTGCGGCCGCGGGTGCCGGTGTCGCGCCGGCACTCGGGGTCTGGGCCGGTGCCGGAGCCTGGGGTTGCGGTGCCTGGGGTTGCGGTGCCTGGGGGGGTGCCGGGGTGGGGTTCGAGATCGTGACCGCGAAGCACGACGGGCCCTGGTTCGCGGTCGTGCCGTCGCTGGCGGTCACGACGAGGGTGACGCAGTACTGGCCGTTCTGAGAGAAGATCGCCGCCGGTGGCGTGAAGCTCGACTGTGCGCCGTCCTGGGTGAAGGGCTGGCCGTTCGCGGGGAGGAGGGTCCAGCGGTAGCTCAGGTTCCCGGGCAGGCCGTCATGCGATCCCGACCCGTCGAAGGTGAAACCCGAGCTCGGGAGGGCGCCGCCGGTCGGCGGGTTGAAACTCGCCACGAGCTGCGGCGGCGGCAAAAGGCTCAGGCCACCCTGGTTGAACTGGTTGAGATCCGGCACACCCGCCCCGGGACCGCCGCTGGTGGCGAAGAAGAACGGCTGCCCCGCACCGGCCGTGACGTAGTACTGACACGACGGCGCGGCGAGATCACAGAACTGGCTCGCTCGCTGGAGCGTGACGCCGTTGCTCGAAAAGGTCATCGGCCAACCCGGTGGGGTGCCCTCCGAGGCGAGCATGCTGAACGGCGGCGACAGGTTGGTCTGGCGAAGCAGGGTCACCGGCCCCCACTTCGGACTCGGGTTGCGCTGCACGGCAGGAAGGTTCGTGCTGCTCGACAGGGTGTACGCGATCCATTGCCCGGGCAGGAGCTGGCCGATCACCCACGGAGGCGGAGTCGGAACGTCGGCGGCGGCGGGTGTCGCCCCCGCGACGGCGACCGCGCCCAGCACCGCGAGGCCGACCGTGCACGCCGCGAGGCGTCTCCCGATGGGTCGGCCCGACATGTCGACATCATCGCGCTCGCGCTGGGGCGCTGGGACACGCGCCGTCGGTCACCGACCGGGCGGCTCCGACTGCCCTTCTCCGGCCAGGCGGGTGACGAGATCCGGCATGAGGTCGGTCAGGGACGCGACGACCACGTAGGCGAGGGCGAGGACATCGGCGGGTGGGGGAAACGCCCGATTTGGGATGGCCACGACCCGGGTGCCGGCCGCGGACGCGGCGCGGATCCCGTTGGATGAATCCTCGACCGCGACCGCGGTACGGGGTTCGACCGCGAGGGCGTCCAACGCGGCGAAGTAAACGTCCGGCGCGGGTTTGCCGCGCGCGACCTCCTCCGACGACACGACGGCCCGAAAGCAGCCTCGCAGGCCGCTGCGCTCCAAGAAGGCCTCGATGACCGCGCGGTTCGAGGACGACGCCAACCCGAGCGGCCACCGCTCCGCGAGGGTCCGCACGGTCTCTCGAGCACCGGGCAGCAGTGGAAGCCGCTGGTCGTATGCCTCGAGAACGAGCGTGACGACGGCGCCCGAGATGGCGCCAGGCGGACCGGGAACACCGAGCCGGTCATGAAGGTACCGAGACCACTCCGGGGCGCTCATGCCCATCATCGCCGTCGTGGCCTCGGGTCGCCACCGCCCGCCGCCCTCCTCGACCACTCGCCGCCGGGCCTCGTCCCACGTCTGCTCGGAGTCGACCAGGACCCCGTCGAGGTCGAAGACGACCGCGGTCACGCCTCGCTCCGGCGCGGCGGTGTGGATCGAGTCGACCGACGGACCGGGACACGTCGTGGGCACGACGACGCGTCCCCGGGAGCCGAAGCCGACGCCGCCGTTCGGTGACGATTCGCCACCGATCCCGAGGGACTCGACGGCTGGTGGAGCGGACCGGGATCGAACCGGCGACCTTCGGCTTGCAAAGCCGACACTCTGCCAACTGAGCTACCGCCCCGCGACCTGGACGCGAGCGTACCGGAGCCCCCCTGGCGTCGATCTGGTCGCCGCGCCTCGCCGCCTCGCTGATCCGCCGGTCGTCGGCGGGTCACGCCACCGCGACGCCTTCGAAGGCCGCCGCCTTCACCCCGCGCCGCGCGAGCTCGGCGAGGAACGGTGCCGGCTCAACGAGCGCGCCCAAGCCACGGGAACCGGGTCCGGGCTCTCGGAGCCGGACGTCGATCAGCTGACCCGCCACCCTCGCCGCGGCCACGGCCAGCACCGTGCCGGCGGCGACGCTGGGACGTTCGATCACGCCGTAGACGAGCGCGTCGCGGACACCGTCGCGCCAGCCCCACACCTCGACGCGCGCCGCACCCCAGTCGTCGACGGCTCGGCGTCGCGCGGCGAAGGCCCGCTGCCGGCGCGGAGGCTCGGCGGCTCGCACCGTCGCGCGCGTCACCCCGGGGACGGCGTCGTGGAGGAGCTGGACTCCGGTGGCCACGGTGAGGCACTCGCGCGCGCCGACCGGGTCGGGAAACCACACCAGCTCGGGGCCCAGGCGCCGCTCGAAGTGGCGCCCGTCGGCGCGCCACTCGGTCGGGCGTTCGCGGCGCGCCCGGCGGAGCGCGGTTTCACAGGCCTCGCCGGCGGTCCCGACGCGTGCGACGTGTACCTCGTCGGCGTCGTCGAGCGCGTTGGCCGCGTGGCGCGCCAGGACGTCGGCGAGCCCGGGAGCGAGGCCGCAGCCCACGACCACGGTCGCCCCGGTGTCTCGGGCCGGCGCGTCGAGCGCCAAGAGCGCGTCGATCCCGTCGTCGTCGTCGCTCGCGGCAGCGACCGAGATGCCTCGACGGATCGCTTCTCGCGCTACGCCGACCGCGGCGTCACCGGGCACGGCGAGCGCCACCGCACTGACCGCGTCCGGGATGACGCCGAAGGGAACGGTCTCGGCTCGGAGGACGGTGGCGAGCTCCTCGGCCCGCTCCGGTCGCCGGTCGGTCACGAGGAGCTGCTCGACACCGGTGGTTTCGAGGAGCTGCCGGGCGGTGCGGACACCGACCGCGCCGGTACCGGCGAGCAGGATCGTCGTCACCGGAAGTCGGGGCCCTCAAGCTCCCGCCAGCCACCTGTGGTCGGAGGACTCTCACCCTTGCTGCGAAGACGAACCACGATTCCCGCGAGCAGCGCGCAGAGCACGATGAGAATCCAGCGGCGGTAGCTCTTCATTGTGGGGCTAGGTGGAATCGAACCACCGACCTCACCCTTATCAGGGGTGCGCTCTAACCGACTGAGCTATAGCCCCGAGAGAGGGGGGGGTCAGGTTACTCGGCAGGTCCTTCTTCCTTCACGGTGATCTCCACGCCTCCGAAGAGCTCCGCGAAGATGTTGTAGAACGACGCGCCGATAACCGTGATCACGACCTGCAGCGCGACGACGACCAACCCGACGAGGATGGCGCCGCGCAGGACGGTGGCGGACAAGAAGTGGAAGTTCTTGGCAGACAGGAGATCGCCCAGGAATTTCTCGATGCTGTTCACGATCCCTGCGGCCGACGCGATGAGCCACAGCGCGACGATCGCGACCACCGTCACGAACATCGAACTCAGGTAGAAGCACAGCGATAGCTTCGTGACCGACCACAGGTCGACCTTCGCGACTGTTTGGCGGAACTGGCGTTCAGCACGCACCGCGGTGGTGTGCCCCGTTCCCACAACCGTCGGGACCCCAGTCGAGACGCTGGTGCTGGCGGTACCGCGCGTGCGCTTGGCTGGCGCCGGCGTGTCGTCGACGAGCACTGCGTCGGCGTCAACTTCGGACTTGGCGATCGCGGGGAACGCTGTGACGGGTGCCGGATCCGGGATCCGCGGCGAGCTCCGAGCCGTCGTTGACGACGAGCTCGTCTTCGCTGAAGCGGGTTTCGCCGGCGCAGGATGGGCCGCGGTCGATGTCCCCGCCGCTGACGCCGCGGCGGCCGCGACCGCGGAAGTTGCCGCACCCGCGCTCCGCCGGCCACGCTTCGGTGGCGCCGGGGCGTCGGTGGTAGAGGCGATGGTCTCGTCGGTTTTCGTTGCGCCGCCGGCCCGTGTTGCGCCGTCGGTCTTCGTTCCACCGTCGGTCGTTGGTCGGCCGTCGGTCTTGGCCGCACCGTCTGGCTTCGCGGTGTCTCGGCCACGTTTGCGGCGGGGCGGCTTCGGGGGTGTGGGCGCGGTCGTGCTCGTCGGCGCCGGAAGCTCCTCGGGGGGGGTTGTCATGGGGATCCCTCGGCGTCTTCTCCGGAGTCACCCTCGAGGACGGGGGCGACCGCAACGATGGTCTCGCCGTCACCGAGACGAGCGACACGCACGCCCGTCGCGTCTCGGCCCTGGGCCGAGACCTCAGCGGCCTGCATCCGAATGATATTGCCGCCCGAGGAGAAGACCAGAATCTCGTCGTCGTCGGTGACCGTAAAGGCCGCCACGACTGAGCCCCGCGAGGCCGTGATCTTCATGCCTCGTACGCCTTGCCCGCCTCGACCCTGGCGGTGAAAAAGGTCGAGTTTCGTCCGTTTTCCGTGGCCGCTGGAGCTCACGAACAGCATGACGGCGCCCCGACGGTAGAGGTCGGCGGCGACGACCTCGTCGCCCTGGCGGAGCCGCATGCCCTTCACCCCCGCGGTCGCTCGCCCGGTCGGCCGGACCCCCGATTCGGAGAAGCGGATCGCCTGGCCGTCGCGGCTCACCATGACGACGTCGTTCCGGCCGGCGGTCTGGATCACCCGAACCAGCTCGTCGTTCCGCGGCAGGTTGATCGCGATCAGCCCATTCCGGATCGACGAGTCGTACTCCGACATCCGGGTCTTTTTGACCGTGCCTTTCTTCGTCGCGAAGAACAGGTAGGCGCCGTCCTCGTAGGTGCGGGTGTCGATGACTGCTTCGATGCGCTCGTCGTTCGCGAGCGGGATCAGGTTCACAAGGGCCGTCCCGCGAGCGGTGCGATCCTTCATCGGGAGCTCGTGGGCGCGCAGCCGGTACACCTTGCCGCGGTTCGAGAACATGAGCAGGTACGAGTGGGCGCTCGTGGTGAGCAGCTGATCGACGTAGTCGTTCTCTCGAGCCCGGCTACCCCGCACGCCGCGCCCGCCGCGGCTCTGGCGACGGAACGCGTCGGCCGCGACCGTCTTGATGTAGCCGCTCTTGGTGAGCACGACCACGACCTCTTCGTCTTCGATGAGGTCCAACAAATCGATCTCACCGGTGTCGGCCGTCAAGCGCGTCCGGCGGTCGTCGCCGTACTTGTCTCGGAGCGCGGTCAGCTCGTCCTTGATGACCTTGCGGAGCTTCGGCTTGCTCTTCAGGATCGACTCGAGATCCTTGATCGTGTCTCGGAGCTCTTTGAGCTCGTCGACGAGCTTCTGGCGCTCGAGCGCCGTGAGCCGCCGCAACGGCATGTCGAGGATGTGGTTCGCCTGGATCTCAGAGAAGTCGAACGGCTTGACCATCAGGCCCGCCCGCGCGGTCTCGACGTCGGCGGCACCCCGGATCAGGGTGATGACGGCATCGAGCATGTCGAGGGCGCGGCAGAGGCCCTCGACGATGTGCTCGCGTGCTTTCGCCTTGCGGAGCCGGAACTCGGTCCTCCGGGTCACCACCTCCATCTGGTGCGCGACGTAGACCAGGATCGCCTGATCCAGCGACAAGAGCCGGGGAACTCCTTCGACGAGCGCCAGCATGTGCACCGCGAAGCTGGTCTGCATCGGTGTGTGCTTGTAGAGCTGATTCAGGACGACGTTGGCGTTCGCATCCCGTCGCAGCTCGACGACGAGGCGGTTCGTGACACCCGCCGATTCGTTGCGAACGTCGCGGATGCCTTCGATCTTGCGGTCGTTCACGAGCTCGGCGATCTTCTGGCCGATCACCTCGACCGAGGTCTGGTACGGCACGTTGGTGACGACGATGCGCTGCTCGCCACGACGGCCCTCTTCGATCTCGGCGACGGCGCGCATCTTGATCGACCCGCGACCCGTCGTGTAGGCATCCTTGATTCCCTGCTTGCCCAGGATGAGGGCGCCGGTCGGGAAGTCCGGCCCTTTGACGATCTTCATCAGGTCAGAGGTCCGGGCGTCGGGGTGATCGAGGACGTACACGGCGGCGTCGATGACTTCGCGCAGGTTGTGGGGCGGGATATTGGTCGCCATCCCAACCGCGATACCGCCGACACCGTTGACGAGCAGGTTCGGGAACCGGGCGGGCAGGACGTCGGGCTCTTCTCGTTGACCGTCGTAAGTGGCCGAGAACGAGACGGTGTCCTCGTCGATCTCCCCGATGACCTCCATCGCGAGCGGTCCGAGTCGCGCCTCGGTGTAGCGCTGCGCCGCGGGACGGTCGTTCGGGTCCGGTGATCCGAAGTTTCCGTGACCATCGATGAGCGGGTAGCGCAGGGAGAACTCTTGGGCCATCCGGGCCAACGCGTCGTAGATGGCGGTGTCGCCATGCGGGTGGTACTTGCCCATCACTTCGCCGACGGCCTGCGCGGACTTCTGGTGCTTGCGATCCGGGCGCAACCCGAGGTCGTACATGCCGTACAGGATCCGGCGATGCACCGGTTTCAGCCCGTCGCGAGCGTCGGGCAACGCACGGGCGGTGATGACCGACATGGCGTAGTCCAAGAAGGAACGTTCCATCTCATCTTGGATCTCGACCAGCTCGACCGAGCCGAGCGTTTCTTGGGTCGCGTCGCCGTCAGGCATCGATGAACCGCACGTCCTTGGCGTTGTCCAGGATGAACCGGCGGCGGGTCTCGACGTCGTCGCCCATCAGGGTCGAGAAGATCTCGTCGGCGATCGCCGCGTCTTCGACCGAGATCCGCAGCAGCGTCCGGGTCGCCGGGCTCATGGTGGTCTCGCCGAGCTCCTCCCAGTCCATCTCGCCGAGTCCCTTGAAGCGGTTGATCTCGACCTTTTTGCCTTCATGCTCAGCTTCGAAGGCCCGCAGCGCAGATTCGTCCTTGAGGTAGTGACGTTCTTTCCCGATGTCGGCGCGGTACAGCGGCGGCTGCGCGATGTAGATGCAGCCATAGCGGACCAGCTCGGCGAGCTGGCGGTAGAAGAAGGTGAGCAGCAGGGTGCGGATGTGCGCACCGTCGACGTCCGCGTCGGCGAGGACGATCACCTTGTGGTAGCGGGCCTTCGAGCCAGAGAAGTCCTCGCCGACCCCGGCGCCGATGGCCTGGATGAGGGTCTGGATCTCCTCGTTCTTGAGCATCCGATCGATGCGGGACCGCTCGACGTTCAGGATCTTGCCCCGGATGGGGAGAATCGCTTGGAACCGTGGGTCGCGCGCCCGTTTGGCTGATCCGCCCGCACTGTCGCCTTCGACGATGAACAGCTCCGATTCCGCGGGGTCTTTCGACGCGCAGTCGGCGAGCTTCCCGGGCATCGCGGCTGACTCGAGCAGCGATTTGCGTCGGGTCAGGTCCCGGGCTTGGCGGGCCGCGACGCGTGCTCGGGACGCTTGGATCGCTTTGCCGACGATCAGGCGTCCTTCGCTGGGATGCTCCTCGAGCCATTCGGCCAGCTTGTCGTTCGTGGCGCGCTCAACCGACGAACGCATCTCGGTGTTGCCGAGCTTCGCTTTGGTCTGTCCCTCGAACTGTGGCGAGCGGAGCTTGACCGACACGATGGCGGTCAAACCCTCCCGGATGTCTTCGCCGAGGAGGTTTGCCTCCTTGTCTTTCAGCAGCCCCTTGCCTTTGCCGTACTTGTTCAGCACGTTGGTGAGGGCTTTCTTGAACCCTTCTTCGTGCATGCCACCTTCGGTCGTGGCGATGTTGTTCGCGAAGGAGTGGATCCCCTCGTAGAAGCCGGTGTTCCACTGCATGGCGATCTCGATCTCGGAATCGGAACCTCGTTCCTCGTAGGAGATCACGCGCTTGAACAGGGGCTCTTTCGAAGTGTTGAGATGCTTGACGAAGTCGACGATCCCACCGATGAACTTGAAGGTCTGCTCGACCACGGGACTGGTTCGCTCGTCGCGGAAGCGGATCTCGAGACCCTTGTTGAGGAACGCCATCTCGCGGAGGCGCTCCATGAGGGTCTGGGCCCGAAAGTCCATCTCTTCCAAGACGGCCGGGTCGGGCCAGAAGGTGACGACGGTGCCCCGCTTTTTTGAGGTCCCGACCTTCTTCAGGCGGCCTTGGGGAACGCCGCCCTTCGCGTAGTGCTGCTCCCAGCGGGCTCCGTCGCGGTGGATCTCGAGGTCGAGACGGATCGAGAGAGCGTTGACGACCGAGACGCCGACGCCGTGGAGTCCGCCGGAGATCTTGTATCCGTCGCCTCCGAACTTCCCGCCGGCGTGCAGGGTGGTCATGATGATTTCGGCGGCGGACTTCTTGGGATCCTCGGGGTGCGGGTCGACGGGAATGCCGCGTCCGTTGTCCATCACCCGACAACCACCGTCAGGGAGCAGCGTCACGTCGATGCGGTTGGCTTCGCCGGCCATGGCTTCGTCGACGGAGTTGTCGACGACCTCATAGACCAGGTGATGGAGGCCAGTCAGGCCCGTCGAACCGATGTACATCCCCGGTCGTTCACGGACCGGTTCGAGGCCCTTCAGGACCGTGATGTCTTTTGCGGTGTAGGTGGACTTGCGGGTCAACGCGCGCGTACCTCGAGGACGATGAACGTCGGGTGCCGGCCGGGGGAGGCAACAGGTCGCCCAGGGGCGGTCTCGACCGGCTTCCTGGGCTGAACCGCGGGGTCAAAACGTCCGAACGACACTGGGCATTCTACCAGAGCGGATCTCCAGAGCCGGGCCGCTGCGCTCGCCGATAGCTCAACGAGGCCGCTCCACGACGACGCGTACGCGCTGGATTGCTTCACGGCCGGTGATCGCGCGGAACCGCGCGCAAATGTCAGTTTCGAGGTACCGCAGCTGCGTCGCCCAGGGAGCCGCGTCAACCGCGATGGTGAGTGTGCCCTCCCGGAGATCCCGCGGGCGGGCGTGCCCGGCGATCGAGGCACCGACGACCTCGGCCCAATGTTCGGTCAGCACGCCGACGAGTCCCGGGTCTGGCAGGCCCAGCTCGGCGCCGACTTCGCTCAGCGCGTCGGCCAGCGACGTCGGCGCGTCGTCGGGCTTCGCGCGGCGTCGCGGGCTCATCGGGAGCTGGTGACCGTGCTCTCGGTGACACGCCCGCGATCGACCGTCATGCGCACCTCCGGCGTGACCCCGTCGGGGACGACACCCGCGGTGGTGACGAGGGTCTGCGTGGCCGGCAGGCACTCGACGAGCGCGCGGGAAC
>DAIPLE010000188.1:0-4382 GCA_036769425.1 Actinomycetota bacterium | reverse complement strand
CGAGATGCGGGCGTGGCTGGCGGGTAGAAGAGCACCGATTCCGGGCCCCGGCAGGCAGCCTGGCGCTGCCAAGCCTCGGCGACGCGGTCAAGCGCCACGATTCCCCCTCTCGTCACCCGCAACGCACCGGGCAACTCGCGGACGTTACCCCCACCCCCGTGGTCAAGAAAAGGGGGTGTCGTCGCCTCCGGAGGCCGGCTCGTCGCCCGGATCGAGGCTCCCGGCCCGGCCTCGGGAACGGGCCCGGTCCCGGTGGTCCTTCGCGCCGCCCTCCTCGGGTTCGACCTCCAAGACGAGGCCTTCGACGGCCACGACCCGAACCGAGGCTCCGGCCGGGATCGGTGTGGCCCGGTTGGTGCGGGCCCGCCAACGGCTGCCTCGGATCATCACGACGCCGTCCGGATCCACCGCGACCTCGGCCTCGCCGAGCTCCCCGACGAGCGCCTCGCGCCCGATCGTCGGGGTCGAGAACCGGGATCGCACGAAGGCCGGCAGCGCCCCGACGAAGAACAAGAGGGTGGTGGCGACGACGAGAACGAGCTCCCACCACGGCACCCGGAGGCGGCTCGAGCCGCCGTAGAGGGTGAACGAGCCGGCGATCAGCGCCGCGGTGCCGATGACGGTCCAGGCGCCGACGCCGCCCGCCTGCACGTCGATCGCGAAGGCCGTCACCGACCCGGCGAGCAGCGCCGCGGCCCACCACGCCACCGGGAGGTGCGAGAAACCGTACGTGGCGCCGAGGACGGTGAGCGCCCCGACCGCGGCGGCGAAGCCGACGCTCGCGGCGAAGAACTCGAAGACGATCAACGACAGCCCCACGACCAGCAGCAGGTACGCGACCCGGGGACTAATGAAGGTGTGCTGAACCCGGGCGCCGAGCCCGAGACTGTCGAAGACCACCTGCTGGTTGGGCTGGCGTCGCCGGCCTCGTCCCGTCCCGATCACCCGCGCCGTCGAGAGCCGGACCGGACCCGCGCCGCTGCGCACGGTCCGCCCATCGAGAGTGACGATCACCTCACCGACCGTCGGTCGGACGCCGTTGGTCACGCCGAGTCGTCCCGCGTCGGTCGCCCCGAGGCTCCGCCCGGCGAGGCTGCGCGCCGCCCCCTGATCCCGGCCGTTCGCGGCGGCCTGGGCCCCGAGCTGAGCTTGGACCGAGGCCATCGAACCGGCCGGGTGGTCAAGGCGGATCGGGACACCTGGACCCACGTCCGAGCCGGGAGCGACAAACAGGATCGGCGCGGCCTCGGCAACCAGCGCGGCGCCACCCTTCGCGTGCGCACCGGACGGTCCGACCCAGACCGCGATCGGCACCCGCGAGCCGCGGATCTGGCGCACTAGGGAGCCGATGTCGACATCGAGGGCTCCGCCGGAGTCGAGCTGCATCAGCAGCAGCGTCGAACCGGACTGGTTCGCCGAACGGATCGCGTCTCGGATGAGCGTCGCGACCGGCGGGTCGATGTAGCCCTGGACCTGCACCACAGTGATGCCGCGCCGGCCATTCGGTTGCGGCGCCGCCGACGATGTCGCCGATGCCGCACCGACCGCGACGCTGGCGAGGGCAAACACCACGAAGACACAGCCCACCATGGCGTGGCGGAACCGGATCCTCGGTGCTCCCCTCGTAGCATGCGAGCGAACCAGCACCGAACGCGGCCTTGCGGAGTCAACCATGGACCTGGAGCAGTTCTGCTCCGCCTCTCGCATCGTCGTCGTGGCGGGCAAAGGGGGCGTCGGCAAGACGACCGTCACCGCCGCGCTCGCGACCGCCGCCGCCCGCGCCGGGGCCAGCGTGCTGATCGTCGAGGTCGAAGGCAAATCGGGGCTCGCCACCGCGCTCGGCTGCCCCCCGCTCACCTACGAGGAGCAACCGGTTCGCGAACGGGTGCGGGTCCGGACGCTCACGCCCGACGAGGCGCTCCGGGAATACCTCGAGGACCGGGGGCTGCATCGGATCTCTCGGCGGCTCATGAAGACGGGGGCGCTCGACGTCGTCGCCACCGCGGTGCCGGGTATGAAGGACATCTTGGTGCTCGGGAAGGTCAAGGCGCTCGAACGAGCCAACGATGCCGACCTCATCCTCATCGACACGCCAGCCGCCGGGCACGCCATCAACTTCCTCCTCTCGCCCCGGGGTCTGCTCGACGCGGTCCGAGCCGGGCCGGTCCGCGCCCAAGCCGAGGATGTCATCGAGCTGCTCTCCGACCCGGCCCGATGTCGGGTCGCGCTCGTCACCCTCGCCGAGGAGACCCCGGTGAACGAGCTGGTCGACACGGCCTTCGCGCTCGAGGACCGCGTCGGCGTGAAGCTCGCACCGGTCATCGTGAACGCGGTCCCCGCCGATCTGCCCATCGACGGCCACCGGGCCGCGGCCGACGCCGCGGTCGCGGGCGTCGCCCTCGGCGCGAGCGAAGCCGAAACGCTCGATGCGGCCGCCGCGTTCCGTCGTGAGCGTCACGCGCTCGCGCTCGAGCAGGCCGGCCGGCTCGCCCGTCGCCTCCCGCTTCCGCAGCTCCATCTGCCGTTCGTCTTCGGGGAGATCGGACCGGCCGACGTGGAGGTGCTTGCCGACGCGCTCACCGCGGGCATCGCCGCGCTCCCCGCACCACCGTCGTGACGGCGTTCGCCGAGCTGGTCGCCGGGCGCGGCATCGTGTTGTGCTGCGGGACCGGCGGCGTCGGCAAGACCACCACCGCGGCCGTGATCTCGCTCATCGCGGCACGACAGGGCCGCAACGCGGTCGTGGTCACGATCGACCCGGCGAAGCGTCTCGCCGACACCCTCGGGCTCGCCGAGCTCGGGAACACCGCTCGCGAGATCCCCCGTGAGCGATGGGACCTCGACGGTGACGCGCCCCCGGGTGGGCGCCTCTCGGCCCTGATGCTCGACACTCGAGCCACATTCGACGGGCTCATCCGCCGGTACGCCGAGGACGGCGCGCAAGCCACCCGCATTCTCGAGAATCGCTTCTACCGCAACATCGCCGGCGCGCTCTCGGGCACCCAGGAGTACATGGCGATGGAGAAGCTGTACGAGCTCCACGACGAGGGTGGCTACGACCTCATCGTCGTCGACACCCCGCCCTCTCGTCATGCCCTCGACTTCCTCGACGCCCCGCGGCGCCTGACCCGCCTGCTTGACAACCGAATCTTCCGACTGCTCATGATGCCGACCCGCACCTACCTTCGGTTCGCGGGCGCCGCGGTGCAACGCTTCCTCCGGACGGTCGGGAAGGTCATTGGGACCGAGGTCCTCGATGACATCGTCGCCTTCTTCCGGGCGTTCGAAGGAATGGAACAGGGCTTCCGTGATCGAGCGGCCCGCGTCGACGAGCTGCTGGGGGATTCCCAGACCGCCTTCGTGCTCATCACGTCACCCCGTCGCGACGCCGTCGACGAAGCGGAATTCTTCGCGGCCCAGCTGCGTGAAGCCAACCTCCCAATCGATGCTCTCATCGTCAACCGGGTGGACCCTGACTTCGGCTCCTCGGCGTCCGTGAGTTCCTTGGAGGAGCGCGCCGAGGCGCTCGACTCGGCGCAAAGTGACGCGGCCCGCCGCCTCGCGGCGCGGTTCCGGAACCTCGCCGACTACGTCGACCTCGGGCAGCGGGAGCGACACGACCTCGCCGACGTCGGGCAGCGGATCGGGGCGGGCACGATCGCCTACGTGCCGTCCCTTCCCCACGACGTCGTCGATTTCTCGGCCCTCGACGCGGTCGCCCGGCACCTCTTCGGCGACCCGACACACGGTGGCGAGTAGGTTCTCCCCGTGGCCACTGTCCTCGTTGCCGCTGATGGCGCCTGGATCCGCAATCAGGTGCGGACCGCCCTGACCGGACCCGATCTCGAACTCATCGAGGTCGACCGCGGACAGGAGGTACGCGACGTCGTCGCCGGCCGTCATGTCGACCTCGTCATCCTCGACCTCCAGATCGCCAACATGGGCGGCGTCGCGGTCGCCATCGACCTGCATCTCGAGGCATCCGCGGAGCGGCTCCCGAATGTCCCGATCCTGTTGCTCCTCGACCGTGAGCACGACCGGTTCCTCGCGAAACGGGCCGCCGCGGACGCCGAGTTGGTGAAACCCATCGATCCCGGGACGCTGCGCCGTACCGTCAAGCATCTCCTCGGCCAGCGCGCCGGCGTGTAGCCGCGGCAGCGATCTGGCGGCGCCCGCGCCCGTCGGGGCGACACGGGCCCGCCACTACACTCACCTCTTCTTACGGGCTGTGGCGCAGTTTGGTAGCGCGCTTCGTTCGGGACGAAGAGGTCCCGGGTTCAAGTCCCGGCAGCCCGACCATCCCCCCGTTCGCTTCACCGCCCGGTGCCCGCATCGGGTCATGGCCAGGGTCACGGATCGAACCGACGGGAATGAGACCTAGT
>DAIPLE010000187.1:0-4388 GCA_036769425.1 Actinomycetota bacterium | reverse complement strand
TCGCGGGATCGTGGGCCTTCCAGGCGCGCGCGCCGCTCCACGTGATCTCGGTCCTGCCGGGGGACGCGACGACCCGCGTCCCGGTCAACACCGGGATCGAGGTCACGTTCGACCAGGACGCCGCCGCCGACATGGCGCCCTTCTTCACGATCTCGCCCACGGTGGGCGGGCGGTTCGAGCGGCACGGCCGAACCCAGGTGTTCGTGCCCACCGGCCTGCGGGCCGCGACGCTCTACACCGTCACCATCCGGCACGGCCTGCCCGTGAGCGGGACCGAGCTGACCCTCGAACGGGACGTGACCTTCCGATTCGAGACGGCGGGGCCGGATCGGCCACCGGCCGTCCGGTTCAGGTTCGGCCGCGACGTCCTGGAGGCGAGCCCGGCCGAGGTCCCGATCGTCGCGCTCGTGGTGGAGACCCCCGGAGACGTCGCCTCGGTCAAGCCGACGACGTCGGTACCGGTCCGCGTCTACCGGTTCCCCTCGCTCGCGGCGACCGTGGCGCCGATGCAGCGGTTCCTGTCCGGACCCGGCTGGGCCGACTTCAGCGACCCGAGCATCCCGACGACCGGGTTGCCGCGCGTGATGGCCTTCAGCGCGGCCCTCCGCCCGCTGACCGGCGCCGCCGACCAGATCGTCACGTTCCCGGCCAGGCTGCCCCGCGGCTGGTACCTCGTCGAGGCGGGGACCGACCGGCCCGCCCAGGCAATCCTCCAGGTCACTGACGTCTCGGCCTGGGTGGCGGTCCTGACGGATCGGACGATCGTCTGGGTGAACGACACGACGACTGGCGGGGCGATCCTGGGCGCCGCCGTCTGGGTCGCCGGCGGACGCTCGCTGGGCCGGACCGGCACCGATGGGATGTTGAATGCACCCACGCCTGCCGACCTGGTCCCAGCGCAGAGTGATCCCGCCGCGGCGTACGTGACGCAGCCCGCGCCACCGTCGCCCATCCTGGTCGTCGAGGCCCGGAACGGACATGCCCTCCTCGTCCCGTTCGACGTCGACCAGCAGGGGGGCGCCTACCGGGGCGAGTGGGGGAAGGATCTCCCGACTGTCCGGACGGCGTGGTGGTCGGTCATCGCGACCGACCGCCTGGTCTACCGCCGCGACGACCGGATCGAAGCCTGGGGCTTCCTTCGGGGACGGATCGACGGTCACGTGCCCGCCTCGGTCGCGCTGCGCCTGGTCCTGCCGGCGAACGTCGACCAGCCGGATCCGCCGGCAGTCGTCGTGGCGACTGCCCGACCCGCCTCCAGCGGTGCCTATGCTGCAGAGCTCCCGCTCGCCAGTGTCGCCGTCGGCAGCTACATCCTCCAGGCCGTCGTGGACGGCCGGGTGGCCTCGGCCACGTGGCTCGACGTCGGGATCATCCGCAAGCCCGCCTACCGCCTCAGCATGACCACCAACCGGCACGTCGTCCTCGCGGGCGACCGCGTGACCGCGACCGTGGCCGCCGCATTCTTCGACGGCCAGCCCGTGCCCGGAACCCCGCTGGCGATCCGGGCGGACACCAATCCGGACGCGATCCTCGACACGGTGTCGACTGACGCCAGCGGGCAGGCGACCACCGGCTGGACGGCATCGATTGAGTCGACGGCGGAGGATCCCCAGTCGGTCCTGCTGTCCGCCGTCCCGGCCCGGCCCGAGGAGGGCGAGTCCGGGGCCGATGCGGCCGTGGCGGTCTTCCCGAGCGCGGTCACGCTCACGGCCACGGGCTCGATCACGGTGGGCCGCCTCGTCGTGAAGGGGTCTGATCACGAGGTCGATCTCGCCCGCCTCGAGCGCGAGCTGACGAAGGACCCCCGACCGGACGTCTGGGGTCTCGATCCCAACGGGCGGCCTGTCGTCGGCGCGACGGTGACGGTCGAGATCACCGAGCTCATCCCCGTCCGCCGCCTCGTCGGTTACGACTACAACCCGATCACCAAGCTCGTCGAGCCGCGCTACGAGTACGACACCCAGCGGAAGCCGCTCCGGACGCTGACCCTCACGACGCGCAGCGGCGGGGCGTTCGGGCTGACCCTCACGGTGCCGGCCGCCGACCACGACTACGACGTCGTCCTGCGGACCAAAGACGGGGCTGGCCGGACCGCCCAGCGGACCGTCGTCGCGTCGCGCACCGTCACGGCGGAGCCGGACCGGCTGCCGGTCTTCGAGAACACCGGGGCAGCGGGCGGAAAGGATCTCGTGTACCGGATCGGCGAGCCGATCCGCCTGACGATGACCGACCGTGTCCGGCCGCTCCCGACCGGCCGGGCCGACCGGTATCTCTACATCGTCTCCCAGCAGGGCCTGCGTTCCGCAACCGTGACGACGACCCCGCGCTTCAGCCGCACGTTCGCCGCCGCGGACGCGCCGGGCATCTTCATCATCGGCGTCCATTTCACCGGTCGCACGTATGCGCCCAAAGCCGCCGCCTGGGCCACGTTCGACACCCGGCAGCGGAGCCTCACCGTCGAGCTATCGAGCGACCGGCCGAGTTACCGGCCAGGCGACACGGTGACGGTGACCGTCAAGACGAAGGACGCGAACGGGCAACCCACGCCCGCCACCGTGACCCTGCGGGCCGTCGACGAGAAGCTGTTCGCGATGGGCGCGGCGCAGGTCGCCGATCCGCTCGGCGGCCTCTACCAGCGTGTCGAGAGCGGCATCGTCCGGCTCACCGCGACCCACCAGCTGCCGATCGGGGGAACCGAGGGAGAGGGCGGGTCGACGACGGGTGGCGGTGGCGGCGGCGGCACCGAGGCGCGGGACGACTTCCGCGACACGCTCTTCTTCCGGCAGCTGCAGACCGACGCCCACGGAGTGGCCAGCGTCACCTTCCGGCTCTCCGACGACCTCACCGCGTGGCACGTCAGCGCCAGCGCGATGACCGCCTCGTTGGGCGCCGGCGAGGGCCAGCTGATGCTCCCGGTCGGGCAGCCGTTCTTCGTCGACGCGACGATCGCCGACGAGTACCTGGCCTCGGACCGACCGATCATCCGGCTGCGGGCCTACGGCTCGGCGCTCCATGCGGGCGACGCGGTCGCCTTCACCGTGGCTGCGCCGTCCCTTGGCCTTGCCCCGACGCGGGTCGTCGGGACCGCCTTCCGCGACGTCTCGGTCCCGCTGCCGAAGCTCTCCGTCGGCCGCCACGAGATCACGATCGACGCTGGCGCGACGGCCCCGGGCGGCGCGGCCCTGGCCGATCGGCTCGTCAGGACGGTCTCGGTCGTTCGGTCGAGGACGGTGCAGACGCGGACCGCGTTCGCGACGGTCACGGCGGACCTCACGGTCCCTGGCGGCCCCGATGTCACCACGTACACGTTCACCGACGCCGGACGCGGCATGTTCGTTGCCCCGCTGGCGGAGCTGGCGACGTCCGGCGGCGTGCGGATCGACCAGGCGGTCACTGCGGCGATCGCGCGCGACCTCCTGATCGCCGACTTCGGGTTCGACCCCGCCCTGCTCCCGCCGGACGCCTTCGATCCAGCGACCTACCGGGCCCAGCAGCAGCAGACCGATGCGGGCGACGTCATCGCGACCGGCCTGCCGCTCCTCCCATATGGCGGTCCGGATGCCCGTCTCACCGCGCGGGTCGCGCTGGTCGCAGCCGATCGATTCGATCAAGGGACCCTGCGCGACGCGCTCCTCACCACGCGCGACCTGTCGTCGACGAAGCGGGACCTGCGGATCGCGGTCCTGGCGGGTCTCGCGGCGCTCGGTGAACCCGTCCTCGCGGACCTTCGGAGCGCCGCGACCGCGACGGACCTGAGCGTCGGCGAGCGAATCGACCTCGCGCTCGGGTACGTGGCCGCCGGCGATGATGCCGCGGCCCTCGCCATCGAGCGCGACCTGCTCCGGACGAGCGGGCAGCAGCTCGGCGCCTGGACGCGGCTGCGGGTCGGCACGACCCTCGACCAGACCGTCGCCGCGACTTCCGGCCTGGCGCTGGTCGCCGCCGGGATCGGTGATCCGATCGCGATCTCGCTCGCCGCCTACGTCGACGCGAACCCGGCCAGCGACGAGCTCCACGTCCTCGAGCAGGTCGGCGTGATCCAGCGGCTGCTCGCCCGAACGCCGGCTGCGGCGGCCAGCTTTGCCTGGACCGTCGACGGTCGGCGCAACGTCGTGAACCTCGCGCCCGGCCAGGCCTTCACGGTCGCGCTGACCGCCGCGCAGCGCGCCACGCTCCGCCTGGAGCCGCTCACCGGCCGGGTGGGGATGGCGGCCTCCTGGTCCGAGCCGGTCGACCTCGCCACGCTGACCGCCGATCCCGCCCTGGCCCTCACGCGGACGGTCACCCCGGCCGGGACCATCGGCCCGGACGCGCTCGTCGTCGTGGAGCTGATGCCGACGTTCGGGACGCAGGCCGTCCCGGGCGGCTACGAGGTCGTCGACCTCGTC
>DAIPLE010000039.1:0-13232 GCA_036769425.1 Actinomycetota bacterium | reverse complement strand
CTGGGACCACCGGGCCATCCAACCCGACCGCCGAGTACTCGGTCGAGGACTGGAACCGGGTCCTGGCCCTGAACCTGACCGGGGTGTTCCTCGGCCTGAAGCACGAGATCCCGCCGATGGTTGAACAGGGGGGTGGGTCGATCGTGAACACGGCGTCGGGTGCCGGGCTCGTGGGCTTCGCCGGCCTTCCCGCGTACGTCGCAAGCAAACACGGCGTGGTGGGGCTGACTCGGGCCGCGGCGCTCGAGTACGTCCGCGCCGGGGTTCGGATCAACGCCGTGTGTCCGGGCAGCACCCGCACCCCGATGCTCGAGGGGTTCATGGGCGGCGACCCGACCATCGAGCGGATGATGGCGCAGTCGGCACCGATCGGTCGCCTGGCCCGACCGGAGGAGATCGCCGAGGCGATGGTGTGGCTCCTCTCCGACGCCGCGTCGTTCGTAGTCGGGCACGCGCTCGCGGTGGACGGCGGCGCCGTCGTTGCGTGAGGTGCGTGCCGAGGGTGGGATCAGATTTGGTCCCAGACCATCGCGTCGTCGGCAGGAGCGTCGCCGAGCATCTCGACCGGGTCGTGCTTGTCGATGTGGCCAATGAGCCCGGAGTAGATGCTGTAGCCGACGAGTCGCCGCAGACGGGGCGAGAAACCGGCGGCGATGTCGCGAGGGATGCCGAGCTGCTGGTTCTCCTGTTGGCGTATCCATCCCGCGCAGTAGTTCATGGCGACCCCGACCCGTGGTTCCTCGGTCTGGTTCGCGCCGCCTCCGTGCCAGAGGCTGCCGTGCCAGACGAGCACGCTGCCTTTCGGCATCTCGGCCGGGACTGAATCGTATGGGGCGCCATAGTCGGGGGAGCCGTCGGCGGTGTGCGATCCGGGAATGACCCGAGTCGCGCCGTTCGCCTCGGTGAAGTCGGTCAGGGCCCACATGGTGTTGCACACCGTCGGGACGTGGGGTTTGGGGAGCGGGATTAGCTGATCGTCGGCATGGATGGGCTGCGCGGTCTCATCGGGAAGGATCGTGATCGAGGAGAGCGAGGACACGAGGCATCCGGGGTCGAGGACCTGCTCGACGACCGGCAGGACCTGTTCGTGGATCGGGATCGCTTCGTAGAGCTTGCCGAAGGCCAGCAGGTTGTAGACGCGCAGGGTGCGGTCGCCTTCGAAACTGTTGTTCGCCGGGGTGATCTCGAACAGCGTCTCGAGGCGATGGAGGTCCTCGGTCAACGCGTCAAGGAGGTCAGGTTCGATCACCCGCTCGAGGATCGTGTACCCGTTACGGTCGATCGCGGCGGCGTGCTTCTCGATCGTTGCGGTGTCGAGCACGATGTGAAGGCTACCGTCCCGCCTATGGCTGTCTATGCGCTCGGGAGTTTCGTGCCGACGTTGCACCCGGAGGCCTGGGTCCATCCCGATGCGACGATCATCGGGAACGTCACCGTGGGTGCCGGGTCGACGATCTGGCCTCAGGCGGTGTTGCGCGGCGACTACGGGGCCATCCGCATCGGGGAGCGAACGTCGATCCAGGATGGCTCGGTCATTCACTGCACCGCGGAGCTGCCGACCGTCATCGGGGACGACTGCGTCGTCGGTCATCTAGCCCATCTCGAGTGCTG
Organism: Actinomycetota bacterium; assembly: GCA_036769425.1. Taxonomy (GTDB): domain Bacteria; phylum Actinomycetota; class Acidimicrobiia; order IMCC26256; family PALSA-555; genus PALSA-555. The sequence goes on along the minus strand of DAIPLE010000039.1, from coordinate 11,621 downwards.
CACCGTCGAGGACGGGGTGCTCGTCGGGACGAACTCGGTGGTGTTGCACCGAGCGATCATCCGAACGAATTCGCTGGTGGGGGCGAGCGCACTCATCCCGAACGACATGGAGGTGCCGTCCGGCGCGATGGCGCTCGGGATCCCGGCGCGGCTGCGACACGACGTGGTCACCCCGGACATGATTCGACCGAACGCCGCGAACTACGTGCAGAACGGGCAGCGCTACCGGGCTGAGCTGCGTCGGTTGGACGGGCCCGACGCCGGGTGAGGTGGCGGTGAGCTGACGGTCCCGACAGGGCCGAGACGCGGGGCCCGACGTGGCGTCGGTCAGTAGATGCCGTGGTCGGCGCGGTACTCGTCGGGCTCGAGGTAGATGACGCGGGCGTGAGGTACCCGGACGCGGATGCGGGCCTCGACTCGGTCGATGGCGCGGGCGGTGTCTCGATCCGCGGCGGGGGAGAGGTCGACCTTCGCGGCGACGAGCAGATCCTCGGGTCCGAGGTGCTCGGTCCGCAGATGGATGAGCCGGTCGACTTCTGGTCCGCTCGCGATCGCGGCCCGGATCGCTTCGAGGTCCTCGGGTGACGCGGCTTCGCCGATCAGGAGGCTCTTCATCTCGACCGCGAGGAGCGCGGCGATGAGGCCGAGCAGCGCGCCGATGGCGATGCCGGACGCCGCGTCGTAGCGGGCGTCGCCCGTGATGACGTTCAGCGTGATGCCGGCCGCGGCGAGCAGGAGCCCGACCAGCGCCGCGAAGTCCTCGAGGAGCACGACGGGAAGCTCGGGGGTCTTCGCAGTGCGGATGAACCGCCACCAGCTGCGATCGCCGCGCAGGCTTCGGGCCGCCCGGACCGCGGTGCGCATCGAGAGGCTCTCCAAGACGATCGACACGCCGATTACCGCGAAGGCCACCTCGGGTTGGTCGAGCACATGGACGTGGATGACCTTGTTGATCCCCTCGTAGATGGCGAACACCGACCCGATCGAGAACAACACCAGCGCGACGACGAAGGCCCAGAAGTACCGTTCTCGTGCGAACCCAAACGGGTGCTGGGCGGTCGGGGCCTTCTGGGCGCGGCGGCCCCCGAGGGCGAGGAGCGCCTCGTTGCCGGCGTCCGCCACCGAATGGATCGATTCCGCGAGCAGAGCGGCGGCACCGGTGACCGCGAAGGCGACGAGCTTGGCGATCGCGATGCCGAGGTTTGCGAGCAGCGCGACGAGGACGGCGCGCTGGCTGTCCTCCTGCACGACGCGGGAGGTTACTGGCCGGTTTGGACGAACCAGACCTTCTCGACAGCGACGCGTCGGGTCACGGCTCCGTCGTGCACGACCAGCACCGCACCTCGGCGCTCGGAGGTCGCGAGCACGCCTCGGATCTCGTCGCGGTCGGCGCGGACGAGGACCTGGCGTCCCCGGGCGAGGCGGAGGCGCTCATCCCAGCCGTAGCGCCACTGCCCATCCGGACCGCATCGGGGGGCCTCGGCGACGCGGACCCGTTCGGTCCGGTACGCGTCGGCGAGCGCATCGGCCCGTTCGGTGCCACAGAACTCCTCGGTGGCGTCGAGCACCAGCCGGGTGAACGTCGCACCGTGGCTCGGAAGGTCCGGTTGATCGTGGAGGGCCCAGTGGGCGAGCTCGTGGAGCACGATGCCCTTCGTCCGGTATCGGCGGGGAAGGGTGATCGTCGTCGCACCGTCGTCGGTTTCGCTGAAGTACGCGGTGCGGGCGCCGTTCCCCGGTCGGAGGCGGGGGAGCCGATCGAGGGTGAGGTGGGGAAACCGGAGGTGCCACCAGAGGGTGCCCACCACCCGATCGGCGAACCGAGCACACGCGTCGAGGCCGGGTAGCGGGCTCGACGGGAGCGGCAGCTCGGCACGGTAGACGCGGGCGCGCTGGGCGTCGCGAGGATGTCCGGAGGGCATCGACGGCGAGGCTATTGCCCGCACGCAGCTTGATCAGGGACTCGCGGTTGCCCGACGGATGCGCCGAGCGCGGCGATCAGGGCAGCCGCATCGGGTTCTCAGTCAGGAACGCCGCGGACGGAGCGGCGCGCCGCGTTGACGGGCCGCCCATGATCCCCTGCTCGGCGCGGAGTCGGGCCATCCCGACGTTGTTGCCGGTGTACTCGGGAGGTTGGCGGATCATCCAGAGGATCCCTTCAGCCGCGACGTCCGTGGGCTCCCAGTCGGAGTGGTCCATCTCGGGGAAGTTCGCGATGAATCCCTCGGAGGCCACCGGCAGATCGATCCGGAAGGTGTTGACGGCGATGGCGTCGGATCGCAGCTGCGCGGCGGCGGAGATCGTCAGGTGCTCGAGCGCGATCTTGGCCATGCCGTAGGCCATGAGCTCGGGGATGTAGTTCAGGGCCGCGGCGGAGGAGACGTTGATGATCCGGCCACCGCCTCGAGCCCGCATCGACGGGACGGCGGCCTGGATGGCGATGAGCGGGGCCCGCAGATCGACGTTGAAGGTCAGGTCGAACCGCTTCATCTCCACGCCGAGATCGCCGGGAAAGGTGACCGCGGCGTTGTTCACGAGGATGTCGACGCCCCCGAACGCGTCGAGGGTGCGGGCGACCATCGCCCGCACCTCGTCGTCGCGGGCCAGGTTCGTTGGCAGCGCAATCGCGGAACCGCCGGCGTCGGTGATCTGACGGACGGTGGCGTCGATCGTCCCGGGGGTGCTCAGCGGGGCGTCGTCGGTGGCCCGAGCCGCGCACGCGACGTGGGCGCCTCCGGCGGCCAACGCGACCGCGGTGGCGGCGCCGACACCGCGGCTCGCGCCGGTGACGATGGCGACCTTGCCGGGGAGGTCCACGGAGGAGGAGGTTACGGGGTTCGTCAGCGCCGACAGCCGGTCATCGCAGTACGGGGAGCGCTTGGTCCAGGGTGAGGTTCGCCGCGAACACGTCGCCGATCTGTTCGACCCGTTGCAGCACGGCTGGAGCCTCGAACGTCACCGCCTCGGGGTCACGGTGATCGAGGGCGTCGGAGATCTCATCCCAGGTGAGTGGGGTTGAGACCGTCGGGTGGCGCTCGGCGCGCAGCGAGTACGCGCACACGGTGGTCTTGTGCCGGTCGTTTTGGCTCCAGTCGACGAACACCCGGTTGGGGCGGGCGTCCTTGTTCATGACGACGGTCACGCGGTCGGGTTCCTGCTTGGCGAGCAGCTGGCCCAGGCCGCGCGCGAACGCCTTGGTGTCGTCGGCGGTGGCGCCGCGCACCGGGACCGCGAGGTGCAGCCCTTTGCTCCCGGAGGTTTTGATGACGCTGACGAGACCCAGGCCCTCGAGCGCTGACCGCAGGTCGAGGGCGACTCGGCAGCACGTGAGGACGTCAGCGGGTGCTCCGGGATCGAGATCGAACACCATCGACGTCGGATGCTCGGGGTCGTCGACCTGAGCTTGGAGGGTGTGGAGCTCGAGCGCGGCGAGGTTGGCCATCCAGACCAGCGTGGGGGCGTCGTCGACGACACAGGCGACGAGGCCGTCCATCGAGGCCCTCGGCACCCAGTCGGGGGCGTGGGGTGGGCAGCGTTTCTCGAAGAACGAGCTGCCGTCGACGCCGTTCGGGAACCGCACCATCGTCACGGCCCGGCCGCTCAGATGGCCGAGCATCACCGGCGCGATCCGCGCGTAGTAGTCGATGACCGCGGCCTTCGTGAACCCGGCGTCTGGGTACAGGACCTTCTCGAGGTTGGTCAGGGTCAACTGGCGTCCCCCGACCTCGATGACCGCTTTGGATCCGACGGCCATGCTCTGCGAACCTAGTGGGATGCCAAGCACGATCTGGACTGGAAGTATCAGCTTCGGGCTGGTCGCGGTGCCCGTGAGGGTCATCTCGGCGACCAAGAGCCTCGATGTGCGGTTCAACCAGCTCGAGGAGGGTACGAACGCTCGGATCCGGTATCGCAAGATCTCCGAGGCGACCGGCGAGGAGGTCTCGAACGCCCAGATCCAGAAGGGCTATGAGATCTCCCCGGGCCAGTACGTGGTCGTCGATGACGACGAGATGCAGGCGCTGGCCCCGAAGACGAGCCGGATGATCGAGATCGAGGACTTCGTCGACCTCGATGACATCGACCCGTTGTACTTCGAGCAGCCGTACTACCTCACCCCGGACGCCACGGCGTTGAAGCCGTACAAGCTGCTGGTCGAGGCGATGGGCGAGCTCCGAAAAGTGGCGATCGGACGGGTGGTGATGCGCTCGAAGGAGCGTCTGGTCGCGATCCGCCCCTTGGATGGGGTCTTGTGCCTCGAGACGATGCGCTACGCCGACGAGGTCCTGCCGCGCGAGGGACTGGTTCCCGACGACGAGGGGGCCGAGCCGTCCGAACGCGAGCTGGCGATGGCCCGCCAACTGGTGGACGCGCTCGCCGACGGGTTCGATCCCGACCGGTACCACGACGAGTACCGCGAGCAGCTCATGGATCTCATCCAGCGCAAAGCGGCGGGTGAGCAGATCGTCGCCGAACCGACGGTGGAGGAGCCGGGCAAGGTCCTAGACCTGATGGCCGCCCTCGAAGCGAGCCTGGCCCGCACCGGGACGGGGGAGCCGACGAGCGACGCCGCTCCGGACGAGCCGGCGCCCGCCAAGCCGGCGAAGAAGCGAGCCGCTCGGTCGCGGAAGTCGGCCTGAGCTCAGGCGGCGCGGGCGGCGCGGACGTCGTCGCCGGGGGTGTGGTCGTCGAGGGGCCAGCCGCAAGCTTCGCAGCAGCCGGCGCCGAAGTCGCCCGATCGTCCCTCGGTGCAGGGCTCCCAGGAGACGGGGGCGGCGGGCTCGGAGGTCGGGATCGTGAAGGCGGTGGTGGGCATGGTGGTCCTTCCCAGAATGACATCAGTGTAATTCGACGTCGGGCGGGGCCGGCGACCCTCTGAGGAGACCATGAGGGTGTGACGGCCCGCGGGGAGGCCCGGTGGAGAACCCTGAGGCGGGCGGGTCAGGTGGGGACCTGGACGCTGCGGCCGCCGGCCCAGGTTCGTAGCACGAGGTAGTCGCCGTGGAGCGCGCCGTGGTCGTAGTGCCCGAAGCTCAGCGTGGTGCCGGGCTGACCGCAGGTGGCGGGGAGGCGTTTGACCCGCTCGAGGGCGTCGCGGATCCCGGCCCGGGTGAGGTGATCAGCGCGTGCGAGACCTTCGGCGAGGAGCCGTCCGATGTCCGCTGCGGCGCACCCGATGGGGCCGGCCGCGACGCGGGGGGCGCGCTCGGCGAGGTGGCGGCGCCGTTCGTTGTCGTCGGCGATGACGTCGAGGTACTCCCAGCCGGCCCAGCCGTCCTGCCAGTCGGGCCGCGCGTACCCGAACATCAGCGCCGAGTTGGCGACCACGGGGGGCGCCCAGCGGAGCTGCTCGAGGGCGAGCGCCACCGCCCGCGACGCCATGCCGAGACCGAGGTAGACGAGCGCGTCGGGTTCGACGGAACGCAGCCGCTCGACCGGTCCGCTGACATCCTCGGCGACGGGCGACACGCCCACCGCGCCCGCGATCTCGAGCCCTTCGCCCGTGGTGGCGGCCTCGAAGCATTCGGCGTAGCGACGTCCAACCGGGGAACGGTCGAAGACCACCGCGGGACGTCGAAGTCCCCGCTGGGCGAGGCGCTGCGCGAGGACGACGGGTTCCTCTTCGAGCGAACCGACTTGATAATGGAAGCCGAAAGCGCCGCGGGTCCGTTCACCGCCGGTGTAGTTGATGGCGACGACCTCGGCGGCGTCGGCGAGCGGGGCCACGATCAGCCCGTTGTCACTGATCGACGGGCCGATGATCGCCAAGCAGCCGACGGTCTCGAGGTCATGAAACCCGCCGACGACCGCATGCTCGGTCCCGAGAGGCAGCCCGGTCGCCTCGACTCGGAGGAACTCGAAGTCGCGGTCCAGTCGACCGTCCGAGGCGACCTCGTCGATCCCGAGGCGCACCGCCGCTTCGAAATGGTCGCCGCCGTCGGGCTGGGGGTAGTCGAACAGGAATCCGACCCGCACCGGCGCCGGGGCGGCCACGGGGCTACTTCCCCAGCCCGGTGCGGGTGTAGTCGACGACTTGGCGAATCTGGGCCGCGGTCAGGTTCCCTCCGAACGCGGGCATCGAACCCTTCCCCTTGGTCACGACACCGATCTGGTCGGTCTCGTTCGGGAAGTCATGGGTCACGACGCCCGCCAACTTCGGCCCGATGCCGCCCTCACCCTGCGCTCCGTGACAGCTCGCGCAGTTCGCCTGGAAGGGCTGCCCGCCGGGCGACGCCGCGACGCCCGACGTGCTCGGCTCGTTGGCGAACAGCATGACCACGAAGACGACGATCGCGACCGCGGCGAGCAGCTCGATCGCGGTCACGAACCGTTTGAACATCGTCGCCTAGAAGAGGGGTCGGGGCGCGCTGGACGACGTGAAGAACCAGAGGCTGCTGGTCAGAAACAGACCGACCAGGGCCGCGAAGACCAGGCCACCGGCGACCGGCAGCACCCAGCCGGGAAGGCCCTCGACGCGCACGCCCAGGACCTTCATCGTGAACACCCCATAGAAGACGCAGCCGAACAGCCCGTGGAGCAGCACCCGGGTGCTTCCCGACTGGAAACCCAAGGCCCAGAGGCACTGATAGGCGACGGGGAGGGTCAAGAGGAACGCGGTGATGCCCACCAAGCGGTGCGCGTCGCCGAGCCACGCCGGGGCGCGGCGGGGAAGGTGGATCTTGCCGTACAGGCGGGCCGCCAGCAGCAGCTGAATGACCGCGAGCGCGAGCGCGGCGGTCGCGAGCCAGACCTTGAGCTGGATGGTCCCCGAGAAGAAGAGGGTGTAGGGCTTCTCGTGGGTGGGGGTGTGCGAGTCGGCGTAGACACCGAGCGCGACCGACACTGCGGCGCCGACCACGAAGATGCCCAGCAGCTTCCCGGTTACCGGCGACGCCGTCTTGAGTTGTACCGGAGACCATCCCCACCTCCCCCGGTTGGTTCGCCCGTGCATCCTGCCCGGCTCCAGCGGCGCCGACAAGCGTGATCGGGCCCCGCGATTGGGCCGCCTACAGTCCGGCGCATGTCACTGGGAGGCGCGGTGATGGAGTTGGCGGCCACCCAGGTGCGCGACCGCATGGACCCGACGTGGCCTCCGGTCCTCGTGGCGGCAGTCCTCGCACTCCTCATCGGAGCGGTCGTCATCGTCACGACGATGTTCCGCCGGTTCCGGGCCGCGGCGCGGGGCGACCGGTACGGCACCGGCCGACACCGATGAGGGTTCCCGACCCTGTCCGGCGTGTCATCGGTGACGTCCTCGACGAGATGTGGACGACGTTGACCGACTGGGTGGCGATCCGCCCGGCGAGCCGGCGGGCGGGCCGGTTCCGGTCGTTCGGTGAAGGGAGCGCGATCTGCTTCCCCGTCGTCGCGCTCTTCGGCGAGCGGTACATCACGGTGGGGGCCGGCACCGTGATCGGCCCGTACGTCAGCTTGTCGGCGGGGATCTCCCCGGCCCATGAGCTCGGTGACCGAGCGGTGGTCACGATCGGGGATCGATGCTTGATCGGGAAGGGCAGCGGAATCGTCGGACACGACACCATCGAGATCGGTGACGACGTGTACACCGGTCACAACGTCTACATCACTGACGCCAACCACGGGTATGAGGATCCGGACACGCCGATCGGGCGACAGTTCGTCGACCCCCGTCCGGTTCGTATCGGCGCGGGCTCCTGGCTCGGGCACGGCACGATCGTGCTCCCCGGCTCGTCGATCGGGCGTCATGTGGTGGTCGGCGCAGGATCGGTCGTGACGGGCGCCCTCCCAGATTTCAGCGTGGCGGTCGGGAACCCCGCCCGGGTGATCCGAACCCAGGCGTTCGACGCTCAGGGTCTGGTGGTGGGTGAGGAGGACGTCGCCGGCGACGGGTAGTTCTTCGTGCGGGCCTCGGGTGGCAGCACGGTGTCCACGGTCGCCGAGCGCGCGGTGTCGAACAGGCCGAGATCGCTGGCGAGATGACCGGGCAGGTACCGGCGCCCGCCGAGCGCGTAGCGGTACAGCCCGCGGCTCTGGTTGCTGACCTCGTCGGGCCCGGAGATGTTCGGGTCCCACCAGATGATCGAGGCGTCGTCACCCCACGTGTAGTCGGTTCCGGGCCAGATGCCGTGACGGCCCCACGAGGTGTGCAACGCGGTCGGGATCAGTGGACGATCGGCGGGATACCGGAAGAGTCCGTCGCGGAAGGTCTGTGCTGTCAGGTTGGGTCCCGCGAGGTGCACACCGGTGAAGAAGATCAGCGGAGCCTGGACGAGCACCCGGAACGTCTTCGCTTCCGGGCCATGGCCCGATTGCCAGCGCAGGATGGTGGCGAACTCGTCGACCGAGTCCGCGGTCCGGGCTGGGAGCAGCGTCACGCCGAACGCGTGCGCCCACTGGCGCTGGTCGTACGTGCGGGCGAAGACCGCGGTGTCGCTGTAGGCATACCCGAGCACCACCCATTCCGGGAAGTAGCCCTGCGCCGTCGCCTCCTTGGTGAGGAACTGGGGCGTCAGCGGGTCGGTGGCCATGATGACGCTCGTCACGTGGGCTCGCTTCAAGCTGGCGATGATGTTGCGGGCGTTCTCCGCGGTTTGGGTGAGGTCCAGCTGGTACTTGAGGTTGACGGCGATCTTGGTGTGGTGCTGTTTGAGCAGACCGGCGAACCGGTTGTAGGCCTCGTCGAAGATGCCGGTTCCGTCATCGAAGTGCACGACGCCGAACCGTCGGGTTTGACGGCGCAGGGTCGGGTCCCCGGCGTGCACGGCGGGGCGGCCGTTGAGCTGTTGGTAGACGAACGGGGCCCAGTCTTGGGATGCCTGTTCGGGGGTTGGCAGCGTGGGCCAGACGTAAGGGGCGCGTGCTTGCACGAACGAGGTGGAAACGGCGAGCACGCAGTCGCCGAGGCACAGGACGTGACGGGCCGCGAGCTCGTCGGCGTACGCCGGCGTGAGGCTGGGACCACCGAACGAGGCGAAGGCGTGCAGCTGGGTCGCGACGGTGATGGCGTCGGCCTTGGCGGCGACGTCGTCGTCCGGTGAGCTCGTCGCTCGGAACGTGATGAGGTGAACCTTGCGCCCGTAGGTCTCGTAGTGGGCTTGGAAGAAGTCGACGTAGGCCTGGGTGGTTCGGGCTTCAGCGGTGAGGCTGGCGTCGCTTCCGGTCTGCTGAAAGAACGCGTTTTGGAGCACATCGGGTTGCTGCTGGTAGAGCACGACGTTGATCGTGTCGGCCGAGATGCCAGGTGCCGTGGCGCCGCCGTTCGCGCCGCGAGGAGGTTCGACACATGGTGGGGCATACGAAAACGGCACCGCGACGCGTCCGGTGCTGGTGTCGCACGTCGGTCCCCAGTTCACGTTCACGCCGCGGGCGCTGGCCTCGTCGAACGTGAGGGGCAGCGCCCCTTGCTTCGCTGGAGCGGGGCGATTGCCTCCGCCGCTTCCGCTCCCGATGATCGTCACCACGACCGCGATGACCGCGATGACGGCAACCACCGGGAGGTACCGGGTGGCGACCTTTCGAACACCGCTGGGTGAACGCTGGGGCCTCTCAGGCATCGCTCATCGCTGAATGGTCGCCCATGATCCGGGTGCGGTCCCGATCACCGTTGGATCCGTTGCATTGTGCACCGTCGTGGCCCGGGCCTCCCTCGGCGAGCGAGCGTACCCCGCACCCCCAGCGACTCCCGGGTCGTGCGATCCCCGCTCGCGTCACCGCGACGATTGCCGATCACCGGCATGTTTGGCGGGCGAGGCCCAGCGCGTCCGTTACGTCGACGGTGACGCTTCGCCGTCGGCGCGCGGGCGGCCGAGGTACGCGTCGACCACCCGCGGGTCGGTGAGGACCGCGTCCGGTTCGCCGGCCGCGATGAGCTCGCCGAGGTCGAGGGCCACCATTCGATCGGCGATTCCGTGGAGCAGGGTCAGGTCGTGCTCGATGACGACCATGCTGGCCGACAGCTGTTCGCGGACGCGGAGCAGCAACGGCGCGAGCGCCTCGGCCTCGCGCTGGGCGATCCCGCTCGACGGCTCGTCGAGCAGCACGATGTGCGGCCGGTGGGCGACGACGGCCGCGAGGTCAACGATCCGGCGGGTTCCGGTCGACAGCTCGTGCACGAAGCTCTCGCGGTAGGCATCGAGCCCGAAGAGCTCGAGGAGCTCGTCGACCCGGACTTGCACTGTGGCCTCGGAGGTCGCGACGGCGGGGAGATGGAGCGCCGCGGCGACCGGGTCGCGGACCTCGACCGACCCCTCGAGCGCCACCGCGATCGTCTCGGTCACCGTCAGGGCGGGGAACAGCCGGGCGTCTTGGAAGGAACGTCCCAGGCCGTGCTGGGCTCGCTTCGGTGGAGACCAGCGGGTCACGTCGTGCCGCACGTCTCCGTCGAAGAGTGCGACCTGTCCCTCATCGGCGGGTTCGAAGCCTCCGATGACATTGAAGAGGGTGGTCTTTCCGGCCCCGTTCGGTCCGATCACGCCGAGGATCTCTCCACGGCGAACGTCGAACGACACCGCGCGAAGCGCCTCAATCCCGCCGAACCGCTTCGTGACGCCGATGACCTCGAGGCTGGCCGGGTCAGCATCGGATCGCGAGGTCCCGGGTGCGACGCGTGTCGTTCGACGGGTCGCGGTCGACGCCCGACTGAGGAACACCGACCGCAGCAGATCGGGCCGGTTCAACAAGTCACGAGTTGGTCCCTCGAACTGGATCTGTCCCTTCTCCATGAACAGCGCCCGGCCAGCGACCTCCAGCGCGACATCGACCGACTGCTCGACGACCACGACGGTGGTGCCGGACGCGGCCAGGTCGCGGACGACGGCGAGGAGCGGGGGGATCAGGCCGGGGGCGAGACCGAGGGAGAGCTCGTCGAGGAGCAGGAGGCGCGGGGATGCGATGAGGGCCATCGCAAGGCCAAGCATCTGCTGCTCCCCACCGCTGAGGCTCCCCGCCTGCTCGCCGAGGCGCTCACGCAAGCGGGGGAAGTGATCGAGGGCGCGGTCGGTGGCGGCGCGGATCTCACCGGGACGCCCACGCTGGGTCCAGCCCGCGAGGCGGAGGTGCTCGGCGACGGTAAGGGAGGGAAACGTTGCTGCGCCTCCGGGCATCGAGGCGACCCCGTGGGCTGCGATCTCGTTCGGGCGCCGGTTGGTGAGGTCGTCATCGCCCATCACGACGGTGCCGTGCCCGGCGGGGACGAGGCCGGCGATGGCCCGGAGCAGCGTCGACTTGCCGGCGCCGTTCGTGCCGAGCAAGGCAACGATCTCGCCGGGTGCGGCCCGCAGGTTCACCCCGAACAGAACCTGGACGCGGTCGTAGGCCACGTCCAGGTCCTCCACCGCGAGGCCGTTCGGTTCGACCGCGTCGGAGCGGGTCTTGCCGCGGGGCTGGGCGGTCGGACCGCGTGGGGTGGCCGTGTCGGCGCCGTAAGGGCCGAGCGCGAGGGAGCGCCGGGCGGCGACCCGGCGCAGGATCGCATCGCGGGCGTCAGCGAACGCCGCCCCGAGCCCTCCGGGGAGGAGCATCAGCACGGCCAGGAGCCCGATGCCGGTGGCGAGGATCTCCCATTCGGCGGGCAGGAAGAAGTGGGCGCTGCGCACGTACGTCGCGCCGAGCAGCGCGCCGGGGATGGAGCCGAGCCCACCGATGAC
>DAIPLE010000038.1:0-13289 GCA_036769425.1 Actinomycetota bacterium | reverse complement strand
CGATCGTCAACCTGTCATCGTCGGCCGGCGTCGCGGGCGAGGCCGGCTTCGGCGCGTTCTCGGCCGCCCGCGCCGGAGTGATCCGCCTCACCGAGACACTCGCCACCGAGCTGGCGCCGCACGGGGTCCGCGCCAACGCGGTCTGTCCCCTCGGTGTCTCGCCCCGCGAGGGGGGCGGCAACCCGGGCCTCGAGCACGGTGTCGCCCGTCGGGTTGGGGGGCTCGAGGAGTGGGTGCGCGCCACCATCCCCCTCGGACGGATGCAGAGCCCCGACGAGACCGCCGCGGTGATCGTCTTCCTCGCCAGCGACGCCGCGAGCTTCGTCAGCGGCCAGGCGGTCACCGTCGCCGGCGGCGCCCACGTCTGACCTGGCGGTTCGCCCCCGAGCCGTCGTTGAGCGCAAAGGGGCCTCGCCGCCGGGAAGGGTGGTGCGAGACATCCACCATGACGACGCCCTACCGTGCGTGACGTGACGGCGCCGCGGTCATGGGAACGCCAGGAGCCCGACCGTCCTCCGACACTCCCGGTCCCACCCGGTCCGGTGTCGAACGGAGAGTTCCTCCCCGCGCCCGCCACCGCGCACGACCGCGCGATCGCTCGCGCCATCCTGGCCGCCTCCGACGATGCCGCCCGGCACTCGGGCATCGATCGCCGGCGGTTCCTCGAGACCTCGGCCGCGGTGGCAGTCACGCTGGCGACCTTCAACCTCGCCGCGTGCTCCTCGAGCGCGACCACGCACGGCGCAGCGCGACCAGGGGGACGATTTCGGGTGCCACCGTCGTCTGACGTCGCGGCGTGTGACCACATGCTGGGCAGTCAGGGCGAATTCGTGTTCGACGTCCACACCCATCACGTCATCCCGGGCGGGTCCTGGCGGGAACAAGCACCGGACACCGTCCAGCTCGTCCTGGGGATGCTGCCACCAGAGTGCAGGGCGGCCGACCAGCTCGAGTGCGTCAACCGAGCGACCTATCTCCACGACGTCTTCCTGGCGAGCGACACGACGGTGGCGCTGCTCTCGGATGTGCCGAATTCGGGACCGGCCGACGCCCCGGTGCCCTTCCCCGATGCTCTCAGCACCCAAGAGATGGTCGCGCAGCTCGCGCACGGCGGCGCGCCTCGCCTCCTCGTGCACAACGTGATCGCCCCGAACTTCGGCGATCTCCACGCTCGACTCGACGACATGGCGATCAACGTCTTAACCGGACGGGTGGCCGGGTTCAAGGTCTATACCGCCTGGGGGCCGAACGGACAGGGCTTCTCGCTGGCGGACCCGGGAGTCGGACTGCCAGTGATCCAGAAGGCCCACGACCTCGGCGTGAAGGTCTTCACCGCGCACAAGGGACTGCCCTTGATCCGCTTCGACGCCGCGCACAACGGGCCCGACGACCTCGTCGCCGTCTCGCGTCAGTTCCCCGACATGGAGTTCGTCGTCTTTCACGGCGCGTGGGACCCACACCATCGAGAAGGGCCCTACGATGCCGGCGCCCAATTGGGGATCGACACCCTGCTCCAAGCGCTGGAGCGCCACCAGGTCCCACCCAACGACAATGTTTGGGTCGACCTCGGCACCGTCTGGCGCCAGCTGATGACCGATCCGGACCAAGCGGCCCACGCGCTCGGAAAGCTCCTGAAGCGAGTTGGCCAAGATCGAATCCTCTGGGGCACCGATGCGATCTGGTACGGGTCCCCGCAAGCTCAGCTCATGGCCTTCCGCGCCTTCGAGATCAGCGCCGAGTACCAGGACCGCTTCGGGTACCCGGCGCTCTCGGATGACCTGAAACGCAAGGTGCTGGGTCTTAACGCGGCGCGGCTGTTCGGACTCGACCCGACGGCCACCCGATGCGCGCTGGCCGCCGATCCGCTGACGACCGCGCAACCCCAAGCTGCGCACCTGCGCGCGGACGGTGCCCTCGCCTCACCCTGGCGCCCCAACGGTCCCGTCACCCGACGCGAGGTGCTCGACTGGGTTCGGTCACCGACGACTCGGTGGTCACCGCTCTAGTCGGACCAGCGGGGCGGGTCGCGTGCCGACCCTTGAGCCGGGTAAGCGCACGGCATGGCTCAGTACCGAGGCCGCTCCGTCCGCCGGTGGTGCCATGATGAGCTGCGCGTCGGGAGCGGTTGCGACGCCAGACGTGGACCGCGGGGCAGCCGGTCACGCGGGTTGTGAGGCTCCGGCGTACGCCGATCGAGGGAGGTCGGGCATGGATGTCATCGACGTGAGCGCTCGCGCGCTCGAGGGGCTCCCGGAGCTCGACCTTCGGTCGGCAACGGTGCGCGAGGAAGGACGACCCGAGGGCGGTGAACTCGGGCGCTTCAACGATTGCGTCGTCGGCATCAGTCGTTTCGTGGGCCAGCCGCCATGGGAGCGGCATCCGAACTCCGACGAGCTGCTGCACGTCGTTGCTGGTCATTCTGATCTGACGATCTTGAGTGAGAACGGGCCGGTCACCCTGAAGCTGGATGCCGGCTCCGTCGCGATCGTTCCTCGTGGGCGGTGGCATCGAAATCACGGTGTCCCGTCGGTCACGATGATGTACGTGACGCCAGCCGAGGGAAGCGAGCACTCCTGGGACGAGCCTCACCCTGGATCCTGACCCCGCGTGACCCGTGACCGGGGCTTAGAGCGCGCGGGCCGCCCGATGACCGTCGTACACGGCGCGATCGACGGGGCGCACCGCCACCGCGTCGCCGACGCGCACCACGTCGACCACCTGACCTTCGAGCGCGTGGAACAGCTCGTCGTTTGAGACCCCGTTGGTGCAGATCGCGACGGTGTCGACCCCGGCGATGGTCTCGAGGCGACGGGACAAGACGTCGACGAGCGTCACGGTGTGGTCGCCGATGCCGACCAGGGCGGTGCTCGGCCGCCAGGTCACGCCGGCCTGCACCGCCCGGGGAAGGATCGCCGCTTGGGTCTCTCCGTCACAGGCCAGCAGCACCGGCAGCGGGCAGACCACCGTCGTTTCATGGCCCTGCGACGCGAGCAGCTCCGCGAGCCCAATTCCTTGGACGTGACCCACCACGTCGAGGATCACCACCCGTGATCCGAGCGCCTCGGTGTCGTCGACGGCGCGGCGCAGCGCCTCGACATGGTCGAGGACCCACTCCTGCTCCGACCCCGGAACCGGCATCGGATGGTAAGCCGAACGCCCGTACTTGGTCGCGTGTCCACCGGTCGCGACGATGACGGCATCGGGCTCAAGCGCGAGGACCGACGCGGCGCTGGCGTGCACGCCGGTGCGCACCTCGACGCCTTGGCGCTGGCATTCGCCGATCCGCCAGTCGGCCAGGTCGGCGATCTCGGATCGGCCGGGAAGCCGCTGCGCCCACCGGATGGCGCCGCCGAGCTCGTCGCCGTGCTCGAGGAGCGCGACGTGATGGCCGCGCGCCGCGGCGACCCATCCCGCCTCGAGGCCGGCCGGTCCGCCCCCCACCACGACGAGCCGTTTGGGAACCGAGGCCGGCGTCAGCGTGCCCAGCCCCAGGTCGTCCTCGCGTCCGACCGCGGGGTTCTGGACACAGTTGATCGGCATCGACTGGAGCAGGTTCCCGTAACACGACTGGTTGATCCCGGTGCACTTGCGGATGGTCTCGCTCTGCCCCTCCCGGGCCTTGTCCACCCACTCGGGATCGGCGATGAGCGCGCGGACGAGCGTGATGGCGTCGGCGTCGCCGCGCTCGACGATCCCGTCGGCCTCGTCGGGGGTCACGATCCGGTGCACGGTGAACACCGGCGTGTCCCGCACCGCCTGTTTCACGGCCCTGGCCGCGTACACACCGAAGCCGTGCGGCGCGTAGTTGGTCCGGACCATCCCAACTCCGCCGATCCCGACGCTGACGTTCACGAAGTCGACCAGCCCGAGCTCTTCGTAGCGGGCGGCGACCGCCGCGGCGTCCTCCGCGGTCAGCCCCGGCCCGTGGTGCTGCTCGTCGTCGCCGGCGAGCCGCAACCCGACCGCGACCCGGTCCCCAGCCGCTTCCCGGACCGCTGCGAGCACCTCGGCGCCAAAGCGCATCCGGTTCTCGAGGCTGCCGCCGTACTCGTCAGTGCGCTCATTGAACTTCGGTGAGAGGAACTGGTGCAGGAGGTAGCCGTGCGCGCTCTGGATCTCGATTCCGTCGAACCCACCGACGACTGCGTTGCGGGCGCATCGGGCGTGGTAGTCGATCATCTCGGCGATGTCTCGCCGGTCCATCGGCTTGGGGGTCTCGAAGTAGTCGGGCACCGACGACGGTGCGAGCGCGACCTGCTTCGACCAGTTGCCCAGCATCATCGCGCCGCTGTGGGTCAGCTGGATGAAGGCGAGGGCATCGTGTTCATGGACCTGGTCCGTCAGCGCGACGTAGTGCGGGACGCAGGCCGGGTCCCAGCCGTTGGCGTTGTTGGGCATCTTGTACGCGGTGTTGGGCGCCACCGCGGTCTCTCCGGCGATGACGGCGGCGACGCCACCTCGGGCCCGGTCGGCGAGATAGCGGCCGTAGCGGCGACCGAAGAAGCCGGGCTCACCCCACACCGGGTTCGGTTCGGTGAACATCGTGAAGTGGGCGCCGAAGATCAGCCGGTTGCGGAGCTGGACCGGGCCCACGGTCAGCGGCTGGAACAGGTTCGGGTACTCGGCCACGGCGGAAGGCTGGCACAGACCGGCCCCGCCGGGCGTGGCAGGCTGAGGGGGAGCGGCGTGACGCCGGAGCCCGAGGGATGGACGGAGTCCCTGATATGAGCGATGTTCGAGCCGATCTCCCCGACGAGGAGTACGACCCGTTCGCGGTGTTCGACGAATCCACCGGGGCGGGGTCGGTCCGGGACCCGTACCCGGTGTTCCACGAGCTTCGGGCCGGGTGCCCGGTGCAGACCGGCAACTTCTCGCAGCATTTCGGCTCGGGCCAGTTGGTCGACCCGACGCTCTCCGATCCCGACCGCACCGTCACCCCGTTGTCCTTCGAGGCGGTCCATGCCGTGCTCAAGGACAGTGAGACGTTCTCGTCGGCGGCGTATGCCGACAGCATGGGGCTGGTGATGGGCCACTCGATCCTGGAGATGGACGAGCCGGAGCATCACCGCTACCGGTCCCTGATCCAGCAGGCATTCACCCGCAAGGCGATGGACCGCTGGGAGGTCGACCTGGTCGGACCGATCGTCCATGGGCTCATCGACGAGTTCGCCGACCAGGGCCAGGCCGACCTGGTGCGCCAGCTCTTCTGGCCCTTCCCGGTCCACGTGATCGCGGGGATGCTCGGGCTCCCCGCCGAAGAGCTGCCCGACTTCCACCGTCGCGCGGTCGAGCTCATCAGCATCGCCGTCAACATCGACCGCGGGCTCGTGGCCTCGCAGTGGTTGTACGACTTCTTCGCCGGCGTGATCGGGCAACGCCGGGCCGATCCGCGCGACGACCTGATCAGCGTCCTCGTCGAGGCGGAGCTCGACGGTCAGCACCTCACCGACGACGAGATCATCGCCTTCCTCCGGCTCCTACTCCCCGCCGGCGCGGAGACCACCTACCGGTCGTCGAGCAACCTCATGTACGGGCTGCTCTCCAACCCTGATCAGCTGGAACGGCTGCGCGCCGACCGGGACCTGATGCCGGCGGCCATCGAGGAGGGCCTGCGGTGGGAGCCGCCGCTCACCGGCATCGGGCGCACCGCGACGCGGGACGTGATCATCGACGGCGTCGAGATCCCGGCCGGTTCACCGGTCAGTGTCTGTCTCGGCGGGGCGAACCGCGACCCGTCCCGCTGGGACGACCCCGACCAGTTCGACCTGGCACGGGAACCGAAGCAACACCTGGCGTTCGCGTTCGGACCGCACATGTGCCTCGGGATGCACCTCGCCCGCATGGAGACCACCGTCGCAATCAACGCGGTCCTGGATCGGCTCCCCGCGGTGCGTCTCGAACCAAGCGCCGACGATCCGCACATCACCGGCCTGATGTTCCGGGCCCCGAAGGCGCTGCCCGTCTTGTTCGGCTGATCAGCCGACGCCGTAGAGCCGGCGCGGGTTGTCCCAGAGAATGCGGCGCTTCTCGGACTCGCCGAGGTCGCCTCGCTCCACGAAGCCGCGAATCCCGTCGGGGAACGATCCCTCCGGGTGAGGGAAATCGGACGCGGTCACGACGCAGTCCACGCCGAGCGCGTCGATCACCGCTCGCAGCCCGGGCTCCTCGACCTCGGCCGACACGAAACAGTGGCGGCGGAAGAGCTCGCTCGGCGTCGCCGACAGCTCATCGCAGTCCAGGCCGACGTAGCGTTCGTAAAGCTCGTCGAGCCACCACAGCCAGAACGGCAGCCACCCGGCCCCGGATTCGAGCACCACGACCCGCAGCCCCGGATGCCGGTCACAGATCCCACCGACGAGGAACGAGAACAGCGTCATCTGCGCTTCGAGAGGGAACGCGAACGCGATACGGGGAAGGGCCCACTCGCCGAACCGGTCCGCGCCGAGCTGGCCCAGGCCGGTCCCGGCGACGTTGTGCAACGCCAGCGCCACGTCGAGCTCTTCCAACGTCGACCACAGCGGGTCGTAGTACGGCCGCTCGAGTGTCACGCCCGGCAAGGGCGGTTCGGGAAGCACGAAGAACCCCCGAAAGCCGTGCTCGTCGACACACCGGCGGGCCTCGGCGATGGCCCGATCGGCGTCGCGCAGGTCGAGCTGTCCCACCGCGAAGAGACGATCGGGGACGTTCGCGACGAACGCCGCCGCCCAGTCGTTGTAGGCCCGGACGATCGCGCCCGCCAGGGCCGGATCGAGCCCCCACGCCGCGACCTGCATGAGCCCGCGGCTCGGGTACAGGGCCATGCGGTCGATGCCCTGGTCGTCCATTGCGAGGACGTACGCCTCGGGATCCCATCCTCGCGACGAGTACCGCGCGTACGTCTCGGTCCACTCCTGATTCAGGGTGGCGAGCCCACCGGCGCGGCTGCGCCACCGGACCGTCGGGAACCGACGGTCGCGGTCGACGAACAGCGCACCTCGGTCGTCGGATCCGAACGGGCCCCGGTCGCGCAGCTCCGGATCGAGACGCTCGCGCCACAGGTCCGCGGGTTCCATGAAATGCGAATCCGCGTCGAAGACCGGCCAGTCGCGCACCCGCGCACACTACGCGGCGACCGGCCGGCTTGGTTCCTTCTTCACGCCCGTCCGCACTTGGCGCCGCACGCGGTCGCGCGACCCGGCAGCGGACCTAACGCGCAGGGACCTCGAGACACAAGACGGGCAGAGTCCGGCCCGAAATGGATTGTGATGGTGCCTCGCCGATCCGCACGGCACCCATCGCAAGGTAGAAAGGCTCCGCAAAAGGATCGCTGTCGATCCGAATGGTCTCGAAACCGAGCTCAGCCGCGACTCCAAGGCAATGCCCCAACAAGGCCCGGCCCACTCCAGTGCCGATGAACTCCGGATCGACGAACAGAAAGGACAGGTCCGCATCGGGTGGATCGCCTGCCAAGGCGCAGAATCCCGCGACGCGCCCGGCGCGCTCGACGACCGTGACACGGAGCCGCTCGAACGCAGCCGGGTC
The DNA here is from genome assembly GCA_036769425.1 of Actinomycetota bacterium. GTDB lineage: Bacteria > Actinomycetota > Acidimicrobiia > IMCC26256 > PALSA-555 > PALSA-555. The sequence goes on along the minus strand of DAIPLE010000038.1, from coordinate 5,768 downwards.
AAGGGTCAACTCCGCCCTGCAGGCCTCGATGAAGGTCGCGTCGTACCCCCAATACGCCTTGGAGCGCAGGGCAAGGTCCGTCAGGTTCGCGCATTCGATGGGCTGGGCACTACGAACGAGGATGAGTCGTCTCCTTCACTGCGCGGATGGTGCCGGAGCGCGGTCGGCTGCCGGCAGTGCTCGCGATCGGCTCGCCGCCGCCCGTCGGGGGAGAGGGCAGCGAAGAGTTGGCGCCGGCCCTTGACCCGCTCAGCGCCGGGATTTCAGCCAGGTGCGGAGCGTGAGGAGCGCGACGACGGCGACGACCTGACCGCCGAGAATGACGCGATTGAGGTCGAGCGCGGACTGCCAGCTGAGCTCACCGTCGCGCAGCACGTAGGCACCGACCGGACGGGCTCGCATGCCCCAGCCGGCACCCGATCCGGAGCCCGAACCGGAGGCCGCCCCATCGGGTGCCGTGCCCGACCCGCCTCCCGCGCCGCCCTGCACGGCCGCGGCTGGGATCACGGTCACGTCGCCGCGTTCGATGGGCTTGCCGTAGACCCGGCGGACCGTGACCGAGTCGCGGGCCTGTTCGATGGCGTTGAGGACATCCATCACGTCTCCTCTCGGACGGGGGTGGTCGCCGGCGCGCCTCGAGCGTGATACTGCTCGCGCCACTCGGCGGGTGGCGGGTCAGAATGTTTCGCGCCGGCCCCGAACAGGCGCGGCACTTCGTTCACGAGATCCGGCGCGGTCCAGCCCCGGTCGTGACGCTCCAGCTGGTCGCGCACTTCCCAGGTGCGGATGTGCTCGAGCGTGCCCCCTCGCACCTGGAAACACTGGCCATTGACCCAGGCCGCCGCCGGCGACGCCAGGTAGCAGACGGCTTCGGCGACGTGGACGGGATCGGTCGGGTCGAACTCGTCGGCCGACGCGTCGGCGTTGCGACCGATGCGCCATCCGATCGCCGCGAGTCGGGTGCGGGCCGACGGCATGATCGCGTTGACGGTGACTCCGTACGGAGCCATCTCCGTCGCTACCGCCTCGGTGAAGGCGACCACGCCGGCCTTGGCCGCGACGTAGTTCGACTGGCCGGCACCGCCGTAGAGCAGCAGGCCCGTCGCGGTGTTCACCAACCGACCCGATCCGCCGTGTCCCGCCTTCGCTTCCGATCGCCACCAGCGGCAGGCCGGTCCGCTGACCGTGAACGTCCCTCGGAGGTGCACGCGGATCACGTCGTCCCACTCCTGGTCTTCGAGGTTGAAGACCATCCGGGGACGACCGATGCCGGCGTTGTTGACCACGATGTCCAGCCGACCCCACGTGTCCAGGGCGTGCTGGACGACGCCGGCACCGCCAGTCGTCGTCGAGATGTCGTGGTGGTCGGTGATCGCCTCGCCGCCGCGGGCGGTAATCTCGGCGACGACCTCGTCAGCGGGGGTCTCGCGGGTCTCGCTGCCGTCGGTCGCGACGCCGAGGTCGTTCACGACGACGCGAGCGCCGTACGCCGCGAGGCGAGTCGCTTCGGCCCGCCCGATGCCTCGTCCGGCGCCGGTCACGAGGGCGACGCGCCCCGCCAGGAGCGTGTTTGATGCTTCGTCGCTCACCCGGTGAACCTAACCGCACGGGTCGTCGTACGGTGCCGGGCCTCGAGTCAGACGCGCTCGAGCTGGTCGAGGCGGTCGCGGGCCTCGAAGCGGGCGTGGAGCTCGGCTCGATCGGCGTCGGTCATGGTCTGGAGCGCCTCACCCTTGCGCGGACGCCAATAGAGGGGGTCCGAGACCTCCCACCGGTCGCGTCGAAGGACCCGCTTCAGGACCTTCTGGGTCTCGGTGACCGGCAGCGCCTCGGTGATGCGCACGTACCGTGGCGACCACTTCGTCCCGAGGTCGGGCTGCTTGGCGAGGAACCGGTCGAACGCGGCGGCGTCGAACGCCACCTCCGGTCGAAGCAACAGCGCGGCCATGACCTGGTCACCGACGTCCTCATCGGGGACCGCGTAGACGACCGCGAGGACCACGTCCGGGTGACGGGCGAGGACCCGCTCCACCGGCGCGGCGGCGAAGTTCTCCCCGTCGACGCGGAGCCATTCGAAATCGCGGCCCGCGAAGTAGAAGAAACCCTGTTCGTCGCGGTACCCGAGATCCCCGGTCCAGTAGAAGCCGGCCCGCACCCGCTGCGCGTTCGCTTCGTCGTTCTTGTAGTAGCCCTCGAAGCTGGCGGCGCCGTTCTTGTTGACGATCTCACCGATCGCCGCTTCCGGGTTCAGGAGGTGACCGTCCCCGTCGAAGTGGGCCCGGGGGCACTCGTCACCGGTCTCAGAATTGAGGATGACGGTCCCGTCGGGTGCGACCCCCAATGCCCCCTTCGGGGTCTCGGGGGTGCGGTTCACGTTGGCGCCGCCTTCCGTCGACCCGTACCCGTCGACGACCGGAACCGCGAACCGGCGCGAGAACCGGTCGATGTCAAGATCGGCGGCCTCGTTGCCGAACACGCGGGTCAGCGTGTTCTGCGCGTCGTCGGGACGTTCGGGTGTCGCCAAGATGTACGACAACGGCTTGCCGACGTAGTTGAAGTAGGTGACGCCGTAGCGGCGCACGTCGGGGAGGAAACCCGACGCCGAGAACTTGCGGCGAAGGACGCAGGTCGCCCCGCTGATCAGCCACGGCGCGAAGCCGGTGATGATCGCGTTGGAGTGGAACAGCGGCATCACCTGGTACATGACGTCGTCCGCCGAGAAGGCCATCATCTGGCTCAGGCGGCTGCTCATCTGAGCCAGGCGTCCCTGGGAGAGAATGCAGGCCTTCGGCGCGCCGCCGGTCCCGGACGTGAAGAGCAGCAGGTAGATGCCCCGCTCGTCGACGGGCCGCTCCTGAAGCGGTGCGCCACGATGGGGCGCGAGGACGTCGTCGGCGTCCTCGACGACCAGTACTCGTCCGGTCGCCGGCCCGAGATCGAGACCTTCGATGAGATCGAGGTACCGGGCCTCGGTGACGATGAGCTGGCAGTCCGCGTGGCGGATGTCGCGCTCGAGCTCCGGTCCGCGCCGGGTCGGATTGATCCCCACGAGCGCATCCCCGGCCAGGGCGGCGGCACTGAGCCACATCGGGAACTCCGGGACGTTGTCGAGCAGGATCCCGACGTGCGGCGGACGGTCCGGGTCGAGCTCCGCGTCGAGGTACGCGGCGCGTTGCGCGCCGGCTCGCACGAACTCCGACCACGTCCAGGTCTGGTCCTCGAAACGCAGCGCCACCCGGTCGCCGTCGTCAACCCGGGCCCGGACGAACTCCGCGATCGACGTCACGAGTAGTTGAGCACCAAGCCCGGCCGAGGCCAGTCGAGCGCGACCAGGCGGCCGCCCCCCGAGAGGGTGACCAGCGCGGTGCGCCGATCGGCGCCGGTGAAGCAGATGTTGGTGGTGAACGCGTCGGGCATCGCGACGTACTCGTGGCTGAAGTCGGGTCGCACCACGCAGAGGCCCTGGCCGATCGCGGCGACGACCACCGTGCCATCCTCCTCGACCGCTAGCGAGTCGAAGTGGCCTTTCGTCGCCGCGAGGCAGTGTCCGCCGCCCGGTCCCGTCCCGGTCGGCTTGACCTGACCGGGCCCGTCCAGGTCCCACCCCCACAGCCGACCGGTGAAGCTCTCGGCGACATACACCCGGTCGCCGCCGGGGGAGAGGCCCACCCCGTTCGCACCCAACGTTCCGAACCCGACGCAGCGCACCGACGACCCGTCCGGGCTGGCGTAGTACAGCCCACCCTTGTCCATGTCGCGCGCACGGGTCTTGCCGAGATCCGTGAACCAGAAGCCGCCCGCGTCGTCAAACACGATGTCGTTGGGGCTGCGGAACGTGTGGCCGTCACAGTCCCGATAGAGGACGCGGGACTCCCCGGTCGAGAGGTCCACCCGCTCGACCCACCCGCCAGAGAAGTTGGGTGGCTCGTTGGTGCCGGTGGCGAGATCCAGGGGGATCCTCAGGTCACCCACGTTGCTCCACAGGAACCCGCCGTTGTTGACGACGTAGCACGCCCCGTCGGGTCCGATCGCCGCGCCGTTAGGACCGCCGCCAAGGTCGGCGACGACCTCGACGACCCCATCGGTCGTGACCCGGCTCAAGGTCCCCCGCCCGATCTCGACTACGAGCGCGCTGCCGTCTGGTCGCGCCACCGGACCTTCCGGGAACTCCAACCCCACTGCCAGCTCGCGGACCTCGGGCACGTCAGCCATTGTTTCCCTCCACGGGTTCGCCTCCGCAGTTTCTAGCCGAGGTGGTGATGACCAGGTACGGTCGCCGGGCGGACCTCCGGAACCGGACGGCACGCCAGCAGGCCAGGAGGGGAGCGTGGTGACGGATCCCGAGTGGGTGATCGATGTCGACGCTCACGTGACCGAGCCCGGGGATGTCTGGACCTCTCGGCTCCCGGCCCGTCTCCGAGACCGTGGCCCACGCCTTCTGCGCGACGCCAGGACCGGTCGCGACACGTGGCACCTCGGCGACAGCACCCCGCTGGTGCCGGTCGGTCACACCGCGGTCGCCGGGTGGCCGGAGCCGTTCCCCGCCGCCCCTCGCAACATGGACGAGATCCCACTGGCGGCGTGGCAGCCCGGGGCCCGCCTCGAGTACCTGGACTCGATCGGCGTCTGGGCCCAGGCCCTCTACCCCAACGTCGCCGGCTTCGGGAACCAGCAGTTCCTCCGCCTCGACGACGCCGAGCTGATGCTGGCGTGCGTCCGCGCCTACAACGACTTCCTGGTCGACTGGAGCAGCACCGACTCGCGTCGCTTGCTCCCGATCATGGCAACCCCGTTCTGGGACGTCGCGGCCGCGGTCGCCGAGGTCCAGCGCGGCGCCGCCGCCGGTCATCGCGGGGTGCTGTTCACCGGCGAGCCGCAGCTCTACGACCTGCCGTACCTCGGCGACCACCACTGGGACCCGTTCTGGTCCGCGGTGCAACGCGTGCGAAAGATGAAGAAGCCAGCGAGCGCGACGATCACGCCCGCGATGAGCAGCGCGACCGCCGGATAGCGCCACGTCGAAAGGCGATGAGCGCAGGGCGGCTCCTTGATCCATCCCAGCGGTGGCGGGTCCCCCGGCTCAGCGGTTGTTCTGGTTGATGAAACTTGCCACGAGTGGGACGTCGAGCGTGGGCACCGCGAGTTCGAACCAGCCGGTCTCAGTGGTGCACACCAGGACAGTAAAGCCGCTCGAAGGCAACAATCCGTCCGGCTTGTGCACCCCGGACGACTTGATATTCCAATCCGATCGTGCGTGCCGCGGTCGGGTATTTGCGGATAAGACGCGCTGGTCGACCGGGACCGCGGCCCTCCTGAAGGTCCAGCGGTAGGGACGCCATTCGGCGGCGCCGCGAGCCAGTTCCAGCATGCCGTGCCTGAAAGCTTTCGGGAACGGTTCGTCGGATCCTCGCAAGGCGCAAGCCACAGTTCGCGCCTCGCCCCGCCGAAGCGCGTCCTGGTCGGCTCGGATGGCGCCGTCGGTAGGGGCGCGGCCGCGCGATCTGAGAAGGTCAAAGGCATTGCGCGTACCTGCGGCCCGCCGGGGACTCTTCCTCCGATTCGACATCATCCCGAACTTGAACCAAACGATCGTGGGTCGAAGGGCAGGCTTTCGAGCGCCCCCCGCAACGCCGCCTCAAGGTAACCCCCGATGCTCTGCTCGCCGTTCGCGGGTTGTGCGAGGTTGCTGCCGGGCGGTAGCGCGCCGGAGGTGTAGTCAGCGGTGAGCAGAGCGGACCCGCAGTTGCGCACAGCGGCGACCGGGGTGC
>DAIPLE010000037.1:0-13393 GCA_036769425.1 Actinomycetota bacterium | reverse complement strand
CCGCGAAGCGCAGCAGCGACCGGTGATGCGCGGCGATCATCCGGTACGGGTGCCGGTCGGTGCTCGCACCCTTGATGTGGACGACGGTCCCACCCGGTTCGTAGCCGATTCGCCATCCGGCCTGGCGGAGGCGCCAGCACAGATCGACGTCCTCGACGTACATGAAGTACCGCTCGTCCCAGCCGTCGATCGTGTCGAGGGCGGAGCGCCGGAGCCACACCGCAGCGCCGGACACCCAGTCGACCTCTCGGGGCTGGTCGGGGTCGGCGTCCAGCTCGCGGTACCGGCGGGTGAACGGGTTTCGGGGCCAGGCCTTCCCGAGGAGGGCGTGGGCCACGGCGTCCCCGGTCGACGGGACCTGGCGCGCCGATGGGTACCGGGAACCGTCGGGTTCGAACACGGCGGGTCCGACGGCGCCGAGGTCGGGCTCGGTCTCGAGCCGGTCGATCAGCGCCCGGGCGGTGCCCGGTTCGACTTTGGCGTCGGGGTTGCACACCGCGACGACCGCGGCCTCGGTCGCGGCGATCCCCCGGTTGGCGGCGGCGGCGTACCCGAGGTTGGTGCCGGCGTCGACGATGTGCACCGACGGCACTGCCGCGCGCAGGGTGGCGACCGACCCGTCTCGTGATCCGTTGTCCACGACGACGACGTCGGGTGCGGCTCCGGCGCTGGTGTCGGCAAGCAGCGACTGGACGCAGTCGAGCAGGAGCGGGCCCGCCTCGTAGTTGACGACGACGGCAGCCCAGCTGCCCGAGGGTCCGGTCGTCACCCTCCGGCCCGTTCGCGGTACCAGGCGTAGGTCCGCGCCAGCCCGTCGCGCAGCTCGATCTCCGGGGACCAACCGAGCTCGGAACGGGCGAGCGAGATGTCGGGGCGTCGCCGGGTGGGGTCGTCGTCGGGCAGCTCCGCGAACGCGATCGGCGATGAAGACGCGGTGACGTCGAGGACGAGCTTGGCGAGCTCGAGCACGGTGTGCTCGTCGGGGTTGCCGATGTTCATCGGACCGTTCCAGCGCGAGTCAAGCAGCGCGAGGATCCCCCGAACCTCGTCGTCGATGAAGCAGAACGAGCGGGTCTGCGTCCCGTCGCCGTAGACCGTCAGGGGCTCACCGGCCATGGCTTGGACGAGGAAGTTCGAGACCACGCGCCCGTCGCCGGGCAGCAGCCCCGGGCCGAAGCAGTTGAAGATGCGCACGATCTTGGTGTCGACACCATGGGTGCGGTGGTACGCCATCGTGAGCGCTTCGCCGTACCGCTTGGCCTCGTCGTAGACCGATCGGGGGCCGACCGGGTTCACGTTGCCCCAGTAGTTCTCGGGTTGCGGATGGACGAGCGGGTCGCCGTAGATCTCGCTCGTCGAGGCCAAGAGGAACCGCGCCCCGTGGGCGTGAGCGAGCTCGAGCGCGTGACGGGTCCCCTCAGCACCGACCCGCAGCGTCTCGAGCGGGCGCGCCAGGTACTCGGGGACGCTCGCGGCGCTCGCGAAGTGCAGCACCGAGTCGACCGGGCCGTCGACCGCGAGCCCGTCGATGACGTCCTGCTCGAGGAAGGCGAAGCCAGGGTCGCCGAGCAGATGCGTGACGTTGTCGCGTTCGCCGGTGGAGAGGTTGTCGACGGCGACGACCTCCTCGCCTCGGGCCCGGAGCGCGGTGCAGAGATGGGAGCCGATGAACCCGGCGCCGCCGGTGACGACGGCCCGCGCCATCAGCGACCGACGCCCACGTACGCGAACCCGAGGTGGCGCATCGCCGCGGGGTCGAGCAGGTTGCGGGCGTCGACGATGGACCGGGCGGCCATGAGGCCGGCCACGCGGGTGAAGTCGAGCCACCGGAACTCGTCCCATTCGGTCAGCACCACGAGCACGTCGGCGTCGGCGCACGCTTCGTACGGGTCGGTGACGACCTCGAGCCCCGGGACGAGGTCGGTCGCGGACTCGCCTCCCATCGGGTCATAGGCCCGCACCGACATCCCCTCGCCAACAAGGTGCCGGGTGACGGCGACCGCCGGCGAATCTCGCAGATCGTTGGTGTTGGCCTTGAACGTGAGCCCCCACACCCCGACCCGCCGGCCATCGGTCCGGTCGAGTGCGTCTCGGACCTTGCTCACGACCCGGTCGCGCTGCTCCTCGTTGGTCGAGATCACCGAAGCCAAGAGCGGGAAGCTGTCCCCGACCCGAGCCGCGGTGTGGAGGAGCGCCGCGGTGTCCTTCGGGAAGCACGAGCCGCCCCAGCCGGGGCCGGGATGGAGAAACTCGAATCCGATCCGAGGGTCATATCCCATGCCGAGGGTCACCTCGCGGACGTCGGCGGTGACCGCCTCACAGAGATTGGCGATCGCGTTGACGTACGAGACCTTCATGGCGAGGAACGCGTTCGAGGCGTACTTGATCATTTCAGCCGACGCCGGGTTGGTGACCAGGACCGGTGCTTGCACGTCGCGGTAGAGCTCCGAGACGCGGACCGCCACCGCGGGATCGTCGGCACCAATGACGACCCGGTACGGATGGAGGAAGTCCCGAGCGGCGGTCCCTTCCCGGAGGAACTCGGGATTCGATGCGACACCGAGCTCCGCGACCGCGCCCGCCTTCGCGAGCTGACGGGCGACCAGCGCGGTCGAGCCGACCGGCATGGTCGACTTGTTGACCACGACCGTCCCGGGGCGCAGCAGGGGCGCGATCTCGCGCACGACCGCTTCGACGACCGAGAGGTCGGCATTGCCCTCGGACCCTCTCGGGGTCGGGACGCAGAGAAACACGAACTCGGCGTCCGCGGCCGCGTGGGCCGCGCCGACGACGAACCGCAAGCGGCGAGTGGCGAGGCCTTCGGACACGAGCTCGGGGAGGCCTTCCTCGAGGATGCCGATGTCGCCCTTCGCGAGCCGCGCCACCTTGTCGGCGTCGATGTCGGCGACGACCACGTCGTGTCCCAGATGCGCGAAGCAGGCGCCGGTGGTGAGCCCGACGTACCCGGCACCGACGACGCCGACTCGACTCACGGCCGCGGCGCGCTCACTTGCACGGCGGACCCTTCGGGATCGGCGGCCCGAACCGAGCCGGGTCGAGCGACGTCCCGCTCGACGTCTGGGCGGTGGTGTCCCCAGTCGAGGGAGCCGCGCCTGCCGACGGGGAACCCCCAGCCGCTCCGGCGGTGGCGCCGGCCTGTCCGGCCGGGAGGACGATCGACCGGAAGTCGCGACCCAACACCACCGCGACGTCGGCGCCCTTGATCGTCGGGTCGACCACGAGTCGAGCCGCGGGCTGGAGGTACTCCAACACCAGGGCGCCTTGCGTGAACGCCCCGGGTCGGTAGCGCACCTCGGTCTGGGCGACCGGCGAGGAGACGGTCCCGACGCCGCCGGACTGGAACCCGCCGCGGCGCACGAGGTCGAACAACGCGCTCGACGCCGACACGGACGCGCCGCCGCCGTCGAGGAACCGCACCTTCACGTTTTGGGGAGTGATGGTCGCCGTTGGCGTCGTCGTCGTCTTGCCACTGAAGTCCCGCAGTCGGGTGAGCAGGCCCTGGTCGTCGGGTTCCTTCACGTACAGCACCGACAACCCGTGCTGGTCGGGGCCGGCCGCCCACGGCAGGGTCTGGAACTCGAGGTGACTGGTGTCGTTCGGATTCACGGTCCGGAACGCGTCGACGAGGGTGAAGATGTCCGTCTTCGAGAGACTCTGATCCAGAACCAGGTACTGCAGCACCCGGTCGACGATGGTGTTGGCGGTGAGTGGATCCTCGAGGCTTCGCTGCACCGCGATGCCAGCCAGCTCCCGAATGAACTGCTGCTGACGGTTGATCCGGCCGATGTCCGCCGTCGGGTCGGCGAGCAACCACTGCTTCTGCACCGAGCTGTAGAACTCCAGCGTCCGCGATCGGGTGTACGCCAACGCGGTCTGACCGTTGAGCGACAGGCAGCCGCCGGGGACGTTCAAGCCGGTCTCGGCGTCGCGGGCCGGGTACGGGAAGTACACGGGTACCGATCCGATCGCGTTGACGACCGCCTGGAAGCTCTGGAAGTCAACCGAGACGAAGTGGTTGATGTCGATGTTGAAGTCGGCCTTGAGGGTCTGGATGGCCTTGTCGGGACCGACGCCGAACGCGGCGTTGATCTTGTTCATCCCCATCCCGGGGATGTTGACCCAGAGGTCGCGCGGGAACGACACGATCAGGGTCTTCTTCGCTCCCGGCTCGACGTGGATCACCATCATGGTGTCCGAGTTCACCGTCCCGGGCGTGCCGAACGCATTCTGCTGTTGCTTCGTCTTCACGAAGGCTCGGGTATCGGAGCCGAGCAGCAGGTAGTTCGCCCCCTGTGAGGGAGCGGGCGCGGTCTTGACCGTCACCCGTTTCACGTTGTTGAGCTTCGTGTCGATGACGTAGTTGACGGCCACGACGCTGCCGATCATCACCGCGGCGGCGACAGCCAAAGCGATCACATACCGCTTTGAGACTGCGCGAACCACCGACCGAGAGAGCCCCATGGGAGCGCCCAGTGTACCGACGGCGTCTCTCCGGCTCCCCGCGGGGCGCGTACCCTCGAGCCGGTGATGTGCCAACCCCAGCAGCACAGCGGCCGGGCCGAGCAGCCATGACGGGTGCGGCCTCGGTGTGGGTCGACGGCGCGCTCGTCGACATCGAAGCGGCGAGTGTGTCGCCGCTCGATCACGGGCTCCTCGTCGGCGACGGGGTGTTCGAGACCCTCGCCGTCTACGGCGGGGTCCCGTTCGCATGGCGGCGACACCACGACCGCCTCCGCCGATCGGCGGACGGACTCGGGCTGGCGGTACCACCCGATGCGGAGCTGCGCGCCGCCGCGGAGGCGGTCCTCGAGGCGAACGAGATCCTCGACGGCCGGTTGCGCGTCACCGTCACCGGGGGGCCGTCCCCCTTGGGCTCGGAGCGCGGCGACGCGGCTCCGACCGTCATCGTCGCCGTCGCTCCCACACGCCAGCGGCCCCCGATCGAGGATGTCGTGACCGTGCCCTGGCCGCGCAACGAACGCGGCGCCACCGCCGGTCTCAAGACAATCTCTTACGCCGAGAACGTTCGCGCCCTGGCGTACGCACGCGAGCGCGGCGCGTCGGAAGCGGTGTTCGCCAACACCCGCGGGGAGCTCTGCGAAGCCACCGGCTCGAACGTCTTCGTCGTGATCGACAACGCCGTGGTGACACCACCCGAGACGTCAGGCTGCCTGCTCGGCGTGACCCGCGCCCTGGTCCTCGAGCTGTGCCAGGACCTCGGGGTGGCGAGCGACGAACGGGCGCTGCCCCTCGCCGCGCTCGCCGACGCCGACGAGGCCTTCCTGACCTCGAGCACCCGCGAGGTGCAGCCCATCGCGCGGGTCGACGGTCGGGCGCTCCCGGTGGCGCCCGGGCCCCTCTCGGCGCGGCTCGCCGACGGGTTCGTCACCTTGATCGCGACGAACCTGGATCCGTGACACCGCGCAGATGCACGACGTCACCGGCCGCGACGGTCACTGACGGTCCGGCGCTCGGTTGGACGACGAGACGGCCGTGGTCGTCGACGCCGGTCGCGACACCTTCGAGCGTCCTGTCGGTCAGCTCGACGCGGACCTGGCGTCCGATCGTGGCCAGCCGGGCCCGGTAGTCGCCGGGAACGGTATCGAGCGTCTCGATTCGCGCCGCGAGCTGAGCCAGGAACGCGTCGAGGAGCGCGGCGCGCTCGACGTGACGTCCCGCCTCTCGGTCACACGCCGTCGCGGTGTCCTCAAGCTCGGAGGGGAACCCTTCCCAGGTGACATTGCAGCCCACTCCGACCACCACCGCCCGCACGACACCACCGGCGGTGATATCGACCTCGGCGAGCAGCCCCGCGAGCTTGCGCTCGTCGACGAGGAGGTCGTTGGGCCACTTGAGATCGGCGTCAACTCCCGCGACCAGTCGGACCGCGTCGACGAGCGCGAGCGCAGCAGCCATCGTCACGACGTGTACCTCGTCAGCCGCGAGACGGGGGCGGAGCAGCACCGAGACGAGGAGCGACGACCCCGGCGGCGCGGTCCAGGCGCGCCCCCGACGCCCGCGCCCCGCCTGTTGATGATCGGCGATGACGACGAGCCCGGCGGCAGTGCCGGCGCGGGCCGCGTCGAGCGCGTACCGGTTCGTGGAGTCGATCTCGTCGAATCGACGGAGACGCCAGCGAACACCCGGGCTGGCCTCCGCATCACCCATCACCCGTAGGATACGGCGACCTCTCCCCACGACCTCACGAGACCGGGGGCCCGTTGCCGTCCAAGATCCTCATCGCGAATCGTGGCGAGATCGCGCTGCGCGTGATGCGAACCTGTCGGGAGCTCGGGGTCGCGACCGTCGCGGTGTACTCGGACCTGGACCGCGACGCGGCGCACGTCCGCTACGCCGATGAGGCGTACGCGCTCGGGGGTCAGACCGCGGCCGAGAGCTACCTGAACACCCAGCGGATCCTCGAGGCGATCGAGCGCAGCGGTGCCGACGCCGTCCACCCCGGCTACGGCTTCTTCGCCGAGAACGCCGACTTCGCGCGCGCCATCGGGACCGCGGGGGTCACGTGGGTCGGCCCGCCTCCCGAGGCCATCGAAGTGATGGGCGACAAGATCTCGTCACGCAAGGCCGCGACCGCGTCGGGTGTCGAGGCGGTCCCCGGGACGACGGAGGCGATCACCGACGTCGACCAGATCGTCGCCTTCGGTGAGCAGCATGGCTGGCCGGTGGCGATCAAGGCCGCGCACGGGGGTGGCGGGAAGGGCTTGAAGGTCGTCCGCGACGCCGACGGCGCGAAGGCGGCGTTCGAGTCCGCCACCCGGGAGGCGACGGCATACTTCGGCCGGCCCGAGGCGTACCTCGAGCGGTACCTCACCCGGCCTCGACACATCGAGGTGCAGGTCTTCTGCGACACCCACGGCCACGGCGTCTGGCTCGGCGAACGGGACTGCTCGACGCAGCGACGCCACCAGAAGCTGGTCGAGGAGACCCCCGCCACGGGTCTCGACGACGCCACCCGCTCGGCGATGGGTGCCGCGGCCCTGAAGGTCGCGCTCGGCTACGGGTACGTCAACGCGGGGACCGTCGAGATGCTGCACCAGGACGGCACCTTCTGGTTCTTGGAGATGAACACCCGCTTGCAGGTCGAGCACTGCGTGACGGAGATGGTGACAGGCCTCGACCTCGTCGCCGAGCAGCTCCGCGTCGCCGACGGCGAGGCCTTGTCCTTCACCCAAGAGTCGGTTCAACGGGATGGCCACTCGATCGAGTGCCGCATCAACGCCGAGGATCCGTCCCGCGGGTTTCTGCCCTCACCGGGGACGATCACTCGCCTTCGGGTCCCGGGGGGACCGGGGGTGCGCTGGGACGCCGGCTACGAAGAGGGCGACACCATCTCCCAGTACTACGACAACCTCGTCGGCAAGCTGGTGGTGTGGGCCCCCGACCGGGACCGGGCCCGCCATCGGATGCTGCGCGCCCTGCACGAGATCGACATCGAGGGGATCCACACCACGACGCCGGCGCACCGCGTCCTGATCGCGCACCCCGACTTCGCCGCCGGTCACCACTCGACGAAGTGGGTGGAAGAGGAGCTCGACGAGGCGATCTTCGCCACCGCGCCGACCCCCGCGGTCGAGTCGCCTCCCCCGATGACGGTCCCGGCGAGCTGGTGGAGCGCCGGGTTCCGGTCGAGGTCGACGGGAAGCGGTTCTCGGTGCGGCTCTGGCTCCCGGAGACGTCCGGACCCGCGGCGACGCCCGCCGGGGGCGCGCCCCGGCGCGCCCCCCGACCGAAGGCCGCGGCCACCGGCGGGGGCGGGAACGGCACCATCGCCGCGCCCATGCAGGGCACGATCGTCAAGTTGCTCGTCAGCGAAGGCGACGACGTCGAGCCCGGTCAGGCGGTGCTCGTCCTCGAGGCCATGAAGATGGAGAACCACGTCAACACCGAGCGGGGCGGCACCGTCAAAGAAGTCCGGGTCCAAGCCGGCGACACCGTCGGGACCGGCGACATTCTCGTCGTCATCGGCTGAGCACCGCCAGCCGGGCACGCGCCCGAGAGCCGCGACCTCAGGACGCGGCTTCGGCGAGGGACTCCGAGAGGGTCGGGTGCACCAGCAGCGAATCGACGATGTCGGCGACCTTCAGTCCGTTGGCCGCGGCGATGGCGAGGACCCCGATGAGCTCGGCGGCGTTGCGTCCGACGATCGACCCACCGAGGACGACGCCGGTCGCCGGGTCCGAGATGATCTTGACGAAGCCTCTCGGGTCGCCCTGGATCAGCGCCTTGGCGTTGGCGGTGAACGGCACCTTGGTGACCCGGATCTTGCGTCCCGACGCGAACGCCTCCGCCTCGGCGAGACCGACGTCGGCGATCTCGGGTTCGGTGAACACCGCCGACGCCGCCTTGTCGTAGTCGAGGTGGCGGTGCGGCCGGTTATGCAACCCCATCATGTGCTCGGCGATCTTGCGGCCCTGCATGGCCGCCACCGACGACAACGGCAGCTTGCCCGACACGTCGCCGGCGGCGTAGATGTGCGTCACGTTCGACAAGCAGTTGTGGTTCACCGGTATGTACCCGGCGTCGTCGACGTCGACCCCGGCTTCCTCCAAACCCAGCCCGTCGCTGTTGGGGATCGACCCGACCGCGAGGATGGCGTGCGACCCGTCGATAACCCGGCCGTCCTCACACCCGACGCGCACCGTGTCACCGTCTCGGGTGATGGTGGTAGCCCGGGCACCCTTGAGCAGCGTGACGCCCCGCTCGAGGAACGCGTCCTCGAGCACCGAGGCGACCTCGGCGTCCTTGATGGGCAGCACCTGCTGGCGTGACACGAGCAGCGTCACCCGCGATCCGAGCGACGCGAACATGTGGGTGAACTCGGTACCGGTGACACCGGAGCCGATCACGATGGCGTGCTCGGGAATCTCGCTGGGGGGATACGACTGGCGAGTGGTGAGAACCCGATCACCGTCGACCGGCGCGAAGGCAGGGACGCGCGGCCGGGACCCGGTGGCGACGAGCACCACATCGGCCTCGAACTCCTCGAGACCCGTGGCGGTCTCGGCGACGATGGTGTGCGGTCCCTTGAAGCGGGCCGCGCCGATCACCAGCCGCACCCCCTGGGAGGTGAGGAGGGAGCAGAGCTGGTCGTGGAGATGCCCTTGGATGCCTTCCACGCGGCGGCGCAGCGCGTCGATGTCGAGCGCGCCCTGGGCCTTGAGACCCATCGTCGGCGCTCGGGTCAGCTCGGCGAGCTCGCCTCCGGTGGCGATGAGCGCCTTCGAGGGGATGCAATCCCAGAGGTGCGCGGCGCCCCCGATCACGTCCCGCTCCACGAGGGTGACCTCCGCGCCAAGGGACGCCGCGACCGTCGCGCACGTGTTGCCGGCCGGTCCCCCGCCGATGATCACCAATCGGGTCGTCGCCATCGGCCCAGGCTACGGCGGATGCCGACGCACGCCGACGCTGGGGCGGCGCGCCGGTCGCGGTCCGACCGTCGGGCGCCCCTACGCTCCGGGCGTGCCCGAGCTGCGCCGCGACCGGCTGACCGGCGAGGTGGTGCTCCTCGCCCCGGGACGGGCCGCGCGGCCCCACACCGTCCGCGGCACGGTCCAGGGGAGTAGCGAAGCGCCGCGCTGCCCGTTCTGTCCCGGTCACGAATCCGACACGCCACCCGAGGTCGCTCGGGTCAGCGACGGCCCGCCCGACGGTCCCGGCTGGCGGGTCCGGGCGTTCCCGAACCTCTATCCGATCGTCGGCGGAACCGAGGCGCGCGACGGTGCTACCGGCAACCACGAGGTCGTGGTCCTCTCCCCCGATCATCTCCGAGACCTCGGAGGCCTCGACGATGACCAGACGATCGACGTGTTCGGTGTCCTTCGCGACCGGTCGGGTGCGCACGCCCAGGCCGGCCACGCCTACGTGCAGATCGCAGTGAACCATGGCCGCGAGGCCGGCGCGTCAATCGAGCATCCCCACGCCCAGGTGCTGGCGCTCGACTTCGTGCCACCCGCCGTCGAAGCCGCCGTCTCCCGCTTCCGGGCCGCGGCGACGGATCTCGTCGCCGACGACCGGGTCCGGGCCGAGGCCGACGGCGGACTGGTCCTCCAGCGGGGCGAGACCGGCGCCTGGTGCAGCCCCGGGTCGGCCGCGCCCTACGAGGTCCGAGTCGCCGCGCGCGGGGCCGGCGCCCGATTCGCCGCGGCTCCCGACGACGAGCTCGTCAACACGGCCCTCGCCGTCCGTGACTGCGTCCGTCGCCTCAACTGGCTCCTCGACAGCCCCCCCTACAACGTCGTGGTGCACGATGCGCCGACCGGCGGCGACGAGCGCTACCACTGGTGGGTGACCGTGCTGCCCCGCCTGAGCGTGCCGGCCGGCTTCGAGCTCGGGACCGGGCTGCTCGTCGAGACCGTCGATCCTCGCGACGCCGCCGAGCAACTGCGCGCCGTCGCCACGCCGTGACGGTCATCATCCGCTGCTGTGAGCAGCTCGCTGAGACTCCGGATCAGGTCTGGGCCGACGTGGAACGCCTCGAGACCCATCCCGACTGGATGGTCGACGCGCTGGACATCGAGTTCCTCACCGCGTCGCACCGTGGCGTCGGGACCGAGTTCGCGTGCGTGACGAAGCTCGGCCCGCTTCGGACCCGCGACGTCCTCGTCGTCACCGAGTGGGAACCGCCGTCGCGGATGACGATCGAGCATCGGGGCAGCGTCCACGGCGTCGGCCGGTTCGTGCTCCGGGCCGCGGCCGACGGCACCGAGTTCTGCTGGGAGGAGACGCTGCGCTTCCCGTGGTGGATGGGCGGACCGGTCGGTGAGCGCGCCGCACGACCGTTCTTCGCGCGGCTGTGGCGCGGCAATCTGGGGCGGCTGCGAGACCGGTTCGAGCCCGACCCGGGTTAACAGCCCCGGAAGGTGGCGTGGCCAGGGCCGTGCTCCAAGAAGGAGCGGACGCCCTCCTGGGCGTCGGCGGTGAGGAACACCTTGGTGAACGCGTGGTGCTCGAGGTCGAGGCCGGCGTCGAGCGGGCCGTCGAGGCCGCGGTCGATGGCGTCCTTGGCCGCGCCCATCGCGGTGACGGCACCGGTCGCGAACGTCGCGGCCCAGGCCAACGCGGCGGACTCGGTCTCGTCGGCGGGCGCGACCCGGTCGACGAGACCGATCGAGTGGGCCTCGTCGGCTCGCAGCTGACGGCCGCTCCACACCATCTCCTTGGCCCGGGCGGTCCCGACGAGGCGCGGCAGCCGTTGCGTCCCGCCGGCGCCGGGGATGATGCCGAGCAGGATCTCAGGTTGGCCGAGCCGAGCCGTATCGGCGGCGACGCGAAGGTCACACGCCAACGCCAGCTCGAGCCCACCGCCGAGCGCGACGCCGCGGATGGCGGCGATCACCGGCCGGGGAATGGCGGCAACGGCATCGAACGCGGCCCGAAAATGGGCTCCGATCCGGTGCGCGTCGTCGGACGAGCCGAACTCGGTGATGTCCGCGCCGGCCGCGAAGGCCCGGCCGTTGCCGGTGACCACCACCGCTTTGACGCTCGGGTCGGCGGCGAGCGCCTGTGCGATCGCCGCGAGCTCATCGAGCAGCGCTTGGGACAAGGCGTTCAGGGGAGGTCGGTTGAGGCGGAGCAGGGTGATCCCGTTCGGCTGCGGCTCGGTGTGCACCAACGGCTCGTCCACGGCCGGTCAGGCTATTGGTTGAGCAGGGTGGTAGCCGCGGTGTGCGGGTCGACGTCGCGGGACGCGACCCGCCCGAGCAGCTCGTCGAAGCCGGGCCCGGCGCACAGGGCCGCGGCGCGTTCGCCCAGCCGCTCGACAACTAGGGAGCGGATCTCGTCGCGCAGCCGGGCCGCGCGGCGCGCCGCCAGCCGTCCGCCGGTCTCGAGATGGGCGCGGTGCGCGGCGATGGCGTCCCACAACTCGTCGATGCCGTGCCCGTTGGTGGCGACGGTCTCGACGATCGGCGGGATCCAGTCCCGTTCGCCCGACCACTCGATCATCTGGCGGAGGTCACGCACCGTGTCGTCACAACCGGGGCGGTCGGCCTTGTTGACGACGAAGACGTCGGCGATCTCGAGCAGCCCAGCCTTGTTGGCCTGCACCGCGTCGCCCCAGCCGGGATTGACGACGACGATGGTCGTGTCGGCGGCGGCGGCGACCTCGACCTCGACTTGGCCGACGCCGACCGTCTCGATGATCACCCACGGCTTCCCGGCCGCGTCGAGGACCCGGACCGCGTGCGGGGTGGCCAACGCCAGGCCGCCGAGATGGCCTCGGGTGGCCATGGACCGGATGAACACGCCGGTGTCGGTGGAGTGGTCTTGCATGCGGATCCGGTCGCCGAGGATCGCACCTCCGGTGAACGGGCTGGTGGGGTCCACCGCGAGGACTCCGACCTCGTCCCCGTCGTGGCGGATGCGTCCGACGAGCCGGTCGGTGAGCGTCGACTTCCCCGCTCCGGGCGGCCCGGTCATCCCGATCGTGTAGGCCCGGCCGGTGTACGGGAAGAGCCGCGCCAGGGCTTCGGCCGCGGCGGGGCCGCCCGACTCGACGAGGGAGAGCAGGCGCGCGATAGCGCCCCGGTCCCCGGCACGCGTCCCGTCGACCAGCGCCGCCGGATCGGCGGCGGCTCCGTCAGCCTTCGTCGAGGGCCTCGACGGCGCTCACGCCGGGCACCCGGTCTTTGATGATCCGCTCCACGCCGGCCTTCAGCGTCATCGTCGAGATGGGACACGTCCCGCACGCGCCGACGAGCTCGACGTGGACGACGCCGGCGTCGTCGATCGAGTGGAAGACGATGTCGCCGCCGTCGGCCTGCAAGGCGGGCCGGATGGCGTCGATCGCTTCGAGGACTTCAGTCTCCATCACGGTGTTCAACACCCTCAGTCTCGCAGGTCTTCCCGGTCTCGGGCGTCCGGGAGACGTCGGCGCCCAGGGCCGCCAGGTGGCCGGGAAGATCGGGGTAGCCCCGCTCGACGTGGTGGGTGTCGTGGACAATGGTCTCACCGTCGGCGGCGAGGCCGGCGAGCAGCAACGCCGCGCCGGCCCGCACGTCGGGGACCCGCACCGGTGCCCCCGAGAGGCGGGTCACGCCCCGGACGACGGCGTGGCGACCCTCGGTGCGGATGTCGGCGCCCATGCGGTTGAGCTCGTCGACGAAGACGAAGCGGTTGTCGAAGATGTTCTCGGTGACGATGGCAGTGCCGTCGGCAACTGCGAGCACGGCGACGGCGAGCGGCATGAAGTCGGTGGCGAAGCCGGGGAAGGGAAGGGTCTGAACGTCGACCGCGCCAAGGCGCCCTTCGGCGCTCGCCGCGATCCCTTCCGGGGCCGGCCCGACGGTCATGCCCATCTGCCCGAGCTTGCGGGCGACGGGTCTCGAGGTGGGCCAGCGGGACACCTTCGACG
>DAIPLE010000186.1:0-4466 GCA_036769425.1 Actinomycetota bacterium | reverse complement strand
ATGGCGGCGTTCACCATGCAGGGCGAGGACCTGCCGCAGGCCACGAACCGGGTGGACCTGGACCCGACGGTCCGGGACGTGTGGGGCCGGCCCGCGGGACGGGTCACCTACGCGCCGCATCGTCACGAGATCGCGTGCGCCGAGCATTGGGCCCCACGCCTCGAGGCGGTCATGCGCGACGCCGGGGCGCGCCACACCTTCTGGGTGACCTCCCCACCGCTCGAGGGATCGCGCGCCGCGCAAGGGTTCGACCCGACCCCGATCTCGCGTCACATCATGGGCACCGCCCGGATGGGTGACGACCCTCGGCGCAGCGTCTGTGATCCGTGGCAGCGACTCCACGACGTCGACAACGTCGTGATCACCGATTCGTCGGTGTTCCCGACGTCGACGGGGTACGGGCCGACGCTGACGATCGTGGCGCTGGCCATCCGCGCCTCACGGGCGCTCGCGGGGCTTGAACCCCTGCACTCGACGCCGCCGACCGACGCTCAGCGGGCGTAGCGCCCGACGAGCTCGGCCCGTCCGAGGACGAGGCCCCGGACTGCCGAGCGGAGCTGGTCCACCGTGTCGCCGGGGCTGAGGACCAGGTGATGCCGCACGGCGTACAGCGTGAAGCGATACCGGTGGGGATCGGACCCGGCCGGTGGGCACGGACCGAGATAGCCGTCCCGACCCGCGGAGTTCCGACCCTCGTGGACGCCGGCGGGCACGACCCCTTCGGGCAGGCCACCACTGGCGGGGTCGATCCCCCACGCCACCCAGTGCACGAACGTCCGGCCGAGCGTGTCGAGGTCTTCGACGGTGAGCGCGAGCTCGACGGTCGGCGCCGGAAGACCCGACCAGCGCAACGGTGGAGGGACATCCTGGTCGTCGCAGGTGAACCCGATCGGGATCATCGCCCCCGGCGCGAAGGCCGGGCTGGTCAGCCGCATCCGCTGCCCGCGGGCCAGCACCGGCGACGTGCTGACGAGCACCACCACCGTGGACATGAGGCCGAGCGTGGCCAGCACCGCCACGACGCGCCGCACGACGCGCAGATTAGGCGCTGCGGCGGTCGATGAAGCCGACGTAGGTGAGGAAGATCCCCGCCGCGCCGATCAGATAGTCGATGCTCCAAACCGGGAACGGTGGCCCGGCGAGACCGCCCCATCCGAACCGCAAGGCCACGCAGGCGACGATCAGGAGCGGCCCGAGCCAGATCGCGACCCTCGGACGCAAGTACCAGGGACGGACCGGAGTCGGTGGTGTCGAGGCCATGCCAACACCGTCCCACCAGCCGGTCCGGCTGTCCTGAGTAGCCGCTACTCATCGACGAGATACCCGGACTCGGTCGGCCGCGTAGGGTTCCATCGCGTGCCACGCGACGACTACCAAGGGGACTTCGACCCCGACTTCGAGCTGAGCCACCTCTCCCGCCAGGGGCTCGCGGTCCTGGGACGCGAGTACATGCTGAGCGGCCAGCTCCAGGACCGCTCCGCGATGCCCATGGTCCTCGGCCGACTCGGCGTCGAAGCCCGGATCGGAATCGCGATCGATGAGTGGATGAGCGCCAGCCCGCTCTACTCGGCACGGATGCAACGAGCGCTGCGGTTCTCAGGAACCGACATCGGGACCCTGTTCAAGAACCTGCAGCTCGATATCGGGTTCTCGCACTCCTACATGCACGTCGGCTACCGCCTCGAGAACGAGGGCTACGGCGAGTTCTGGCTCGACTGCTGCGGTGCGCTCATGGACGTCGAACCCTTCGGCGAGGACATGGTGCGGGGCATGTGCCACGACATCGAGGACCCCACCTTCGACGCCACCGCTGCCGCGACGAACCCGCTCATCAAGATCCGTCCCATCCACCGGCCCCCGCGCTCACCGGCCGATCGAGAGCCGCACTGCCGCTGGAAGGTCTTCATCGACGACGCACCGAACGCCGAGCCGTTCGAGATGCACCCCAACCTCGCGATCGTCGCAAGCTCGAAACTCGCGGACGTCGCGCTCGTCGACCCCGGGGGCGACGCCGAACCCGGCGGACGGGCCGACTACACCGACGACTTCGACCCCGACTTCACGCTCGAAGACCTCTCGCACCGGGCGCTGGTCCTCACCGTGCAGGAGTTCGCGGTCCAGTGCCACGTGCTCTGCCGCTCGTTTCTACTCACGATGGCCCAGCGCCTCCCGGAGGACGAGCTCCGAGCCGTGGCCAGCGCCCAGTGGACCGGCATCGCCGGGTTGACGGCCGAACGGCTCCGCGCCGCGATGCGGATCGAAGGCGACGATGCCGGCGCGATCGCCAAGCTGTTCCAGCTCCACCCGAGCTTCCATCCCCGCACCTACGTCGACACTCGCGTCGACGTCCTCGACGACCAGCGCGTCCTCCTGCGCCTCGGTCCGTCGCCTGCATTCGAGGAAAGCGATTCGCTGTCCTGGCTCGCCCACCTCGACGACGACTCGTATCCCGCGATCGATGCCATCGCGCGCGTCGGGAACCCTCGAGCCCGAGCCCATCCGGTGCCGCGAAACGGTGCGCACCGGGCCTGGGAGATCGTGATCGACCCGCGGGCCGAGCCCTCGCCGGAACCAGCGGACGTCGCCATGACTCGGCTGAGCACCGGCTCCACGGCGGTGAACGCGCCCCGGCGAAAGATGAGCTAACGGCGCGGTGGCGTGCACGATCCGGTGCGGACAGCCCGACGATGCCGAACTCGTCGTCACCCTGTGGCCCGCCGTCGCTGACGCGCTCCCGAGCACCACGGACGACATGCCGGCGGTTCGGGAGCTGTTGGCTCGCGACCCGGAGGCCCTGCTCGTCGGCGAGGTCGACGGCCGCATCGTCGCGACGGTCATCGCGGGTTGGGACGGCTGGCGCGGGAACCGCTACCGCCTGGTCGTCGATCCGGCCCATCGACGGACACACGTCGCGTCGGATCTGGTCCACGAGGCCGAACACCGCCTGTCAGCGAGAGGTTGTCGGCGCATCGCGGCCTCGGTGCAGATCAACGAGGAGCACGCCATCGGGTTCTGGACTGCTGTCGGCTACACCGCGGACCGTCGCGCTCGCCGAGTCGTGAAGAACCTCGCGTGAGAGGCCCGATCGGCGAAAACACCCGACGGGTCAGCGCGCCGTGTCCTGCAGGAGGCGCCGGGGGTGTCGCCCGTCGACGTAGCCGATGAACGGCGGATGGATGTTGTAGCCCAACAGCTCTTGGAGGCGAACCGGAAGGGAGCGCGCCATTGCGGGCGGGACCGCGAGGACATGGTTCTCGACCGGGCGAAGCCACGACACCGCGTAGTGCAGGACGACCCCCAGCCGGTCGACGTCAGTCTGATTGGCGCCCCCGCCGTGCCACACGCTCCCGGAGTACAGCAGCGCGGTGCCCGCCGCCATCTCGACGGTGACGGTCTCGGCGGTGGGCCCCGGCCGCTCGTCGCCCCAGCGGTGACTGCCGGGGATGATCCGGGTGGCCCCGTTCGACTCAGTGAAGTCCTGGAGCGGCCACATCACGTTGACGACGACCTCGGGATGCGGGCGCGGCAGCGGGTAGATGGCGTCATCGGGGTGCAGCGGCTGGCAGACCTCGTCGGGTCCGATCGAGATCCCCGCGGGGGCGCTCAGCTGATAATGACCGAGCGCCTGGTCGAGGACCTCGAGGACCTCTGGGTGCACGGCGAGCGCGTCGAGGGCCCGAGTCTTGGCGAAGAGGGCGTAGACGCGGCGAGTTCGACGGCCCTCGAAGTCATCGCGCCCTGACGGGGTGCTCGCCAGGAGCGTCTCGAGCGCAGCGCGGGCGCTCGCCACCTGCCCGTCCCCGATGGCGTGGGGAATCGTCGCGTAGCCCCGCTCCCGGAGTTCGGCGATCACGTCCTCTACCATCGGCTCGTCCCTCCCTAAGGGAACATCCCGGACACTGTCCACCCTCCAGAAGGGAATGTCAAGGTGGCCGACTTGAACGCCACGCAGGGCTCGCTGCTGGGCTTCCTCCACGACGGGCCGATGACCGGATGGGATCTGCTCCAAGCGGTCGAAGGGGGCCTCTCCCGGTTCTGGAACATCACCCCCAGTCACGTCTACCGAGAACTACGGGTCCTCGAAGACCGCCAGCTCGTCGCCGCCGGGGAACCCGGGGTGCGCGACCGGGTCCCGTTCTCCCTGACCCCCGCCGGTCGCGCCGCGTTCGCAGCGTGGATCCGCCACCGGCCCGGCGCCGAGCAGATCCGTTTCCCGCTCTTGCTGACGCTCTGGTTCGGGCGCCACCTCGAGCCCGCGATCCTCGCCGAGTTCGTGGAGGAGAGCCGCGAGGAACACGACCGACGAAGAGCGTTCTACGAGACCATCGAACAGTCCGTCGGCGCCGACGACCCGAACCGGCGGGCCGTTCTCCGGTTCGGCATCGCGTACGAGCGCGCGGTCCTCGGTTGGCTCGACGAGCTCCACGCGACGACGATCACCGGTCGCACGGTCGACTGAGTCGCCG
>DAIPLE010000185.1:0-4482 GCA_036769425.1 Actinomycetota bacterium | reverse complement strand
CACGCGGCTTCGCACCGGCGCGGGCCGCGAGCTGGATCGCGATCATCACAACCGCTAGGGCGATCGCGAGCCCGATCACGACGCTGAGGGTCGGCTGGCCCCAGACCACGAAGAGCGCGAACAACAGCCCCGCGCTCGCGACCCGCAGCTCACCGCGATGGCGCGCCACATACGCGGCGACGGGGCCGGGACGCCAGCCGAGCGCTTCGGCGTGCCGGCGCGCCCCGCGGAGCGCGGCCGTGAGCGTCACCCGGGTCCGCGCCGCGGCTTCGGACGGGCCCGCCAGCCACGCCGCGGCCGCCACGATCGTCCCGATCGCGACCCCGAGGTATGCGCCGGCTCGCAGGTAGCGCAACAGGGTGTCGAACACCGCGCCGGCCGCGTCGCGCGGGATCTGCGGGCCCGTCGCGGAGTCCAGGTAGAGGCTGCGAGCCGCCGCCAGCAGCGCCGCGAGGGCCGCCATCGCCGCCGCGAACGCGACGCCGACGTGCAACAGTGCCCGCCGCCGATCCGTGTCGAACCCGATCGCGGCGGCGAACGCCGCCAGCATGACCACGGGCAGTCCCCACGTCAGCGTGTTCAAGAGCGACACGTAGCCGCGCACCTGAGCGAGGAACTTTGAATCGATCAGCCGGTACTGGGCTCGCGGTGGCGAGACATGGACGGTGGCCACGAAGGTCAGGCCGGCCCGAACGAGCCGTTGCTGAGCCATCGCGATGGTCTTCGAGAGGTCCACTGTGACGGCCCCGTCGCGCAGCGTGACGGGACCGACCCGGCGGGCCGTGTTCTCGAGGAGCGCGAGGAGCTGATCGTGGGCGAGCCGATTCGCTGCGGACCACAACGTCCGGAACTGGCCTGACGCGAGGAACCGCTCGACGACCTGGCTCGAGAACACCTTGATCCCGTCGCTGAGCGGCGCCGCGAGGAACTGGCCCTGAGGGGGGAGAGCCTCCCCGGCGACCTGTTCGACGTTGACGTGCTGGTAGATCGTGGTGACGACGAAACTGGACACGGCGTGCCTGATCGCTGTGCTGTCGGCGAGGGGCTCAACCGTGGCGACGTAGCGGTCGGTGTTAAGCAGCTCGGTGCGAGCGAATACTGCACCGATCGACGCCACCCCAACGATCGAGCCCACGACCAGGAGACCGGTAGCTGTCAGGCGGCGCCAAGCGGGCGCCTCCACCTGCGCCCCGATGCCTGCCATACCGGTCACGATGACACGGGGCTACCGAATCGCCGCGGCTCATCGCGAACGAACCAGGTGTGCCGATAGTCACGGTGGCGTTGGGTACGACCGCGCGCCTCCGAACTCGGCGACCACGCCAAACCAGCTCTGTCTTGATCGGGGCCGTGCGCCGACACGCGGCCCGTGAACGTCTGCGGCTTCAGTCAGTCAGTGGGCGAGGGGGGACTTGAACCCCCATGTCCTTTCGGACACAGGAACCTGAATCCTGCGCGTCTGCCAATTCCGCCACTCGCCCCGCGTGGGCGAAGCGTACCAGTCAGCCTCGCAGCATCCCTCCGGCCACCACGTGGTCTTCACCGGTGACGAACGATGACGCGTCGCTGCCGAGGTAGACGGCCGCGCCGACGATCTCGGCGGGATCCGCGACTCTGCCAAGCATCGTCGCGGCCCCGGAACGTTCGAGCAGTCCGGGTGCTGCGCGTTCAGCGCCGAGCATCATCTCGGAGACGAACGGACCGGGCGAGATCGCGTTGACCCGCACGTTCCACGGTGCCCACTCGCGGGCCATGACTTTGGTGAGCACTACCAGCCCGGCCTTGCTCGCCGCGTACGCCGAATTGCCGGCACCGCCGATGTACGCGCCGACCGAAGCGACATTGATGATGCTTCCACCGCCGTGGTCTCGCATTCGAGGCGCTATGAGCGCGCTCATTCGAAGCGGGCCCTCGAGGTTCACCGACTGCAGCTTGCGCCAATACTCGAGGGTCACATCGACAACCGGCGTCGGGGCGGGGTTGATTCCGGCGTTGTTCACCAGCACGTCGACCTGACCGAAGCGGGCGTAGACCTCCTCGACGAACGGCGGGATGGCCTCCCAGTCCCCTACATGACACGCCAGGCCCATCGTGTCCCGACCGGTCGCCGACGCGATCGCGCCCGCGACAGTCTCACAGAGGTCTTGCTTGCGGCTGGACACCACGACCGAGGCCCCCGCCTGGGCAAGGCCTTCGGCGACGGCGCGCCCGATGCCCTTCGTCGCGCCGGTGACGACCGCCACCCGGCCGGTGAGTTCGAACAGCTCGTTCACTTGGCCCGCCATTTCGGGGTCCTTCGACGTTCGCGGGGTCCGGGGCGATTCGGGGGTGGCTCCGCTGGCCGCCGCACGGGCGCCGAACACGACCACCGTCGTGGCGTTGCCGGGCACGATGTCCCAAGAGCGGCGGCCAGCCGGCCCGCCGAGCGCTTCGTGTCCACAGCCCCATCCCCCTCCGGAGGCGAGTTTGGCAGCCCGTTTCGGGCGTCGCCGCCGTACACTCCCATCCCGTGGGACTCCAGGGGTTCGAACGCCGTCTCGAGCAGCTCGTCGAGGGCACCTTCGGCAAGGCCTTTCCCAGCGGGCTCCAACCCGTAGAGGTGGGCCGGAAGGTGACCCGGGCCCTCGACGCGGAGCGCACCGTCGGGGTCGACGGGGTGCCCATCGCGCCGAACAACGTCGGTGTGTACCTGTCCCCGTCGGACTTCGATCGGTTCCACGAGTTCGCTGATGCCTTGGCCCGAGAGCTTGCCGAGGTCGCCCGTGAGCACGCCCGGGCCGAGGGTTACCACTTCGTCGGCCCGGTGACGGTCACGCTCGTCGCCGACGACGAGCTGCGCGACGGTGAGTGCGACGTCGCGGCCGAGATCCACGAGGGCGGTCGGGTCGGCTCGATCGTGCTCCCCGACGAGCGCCGGATCCCACTCGGCGAAGAAGCCGCCATGATCGGACGGGCACCGGATTCAACCGTGGTGATCGCCGACCCCCGGGCGTCGCGGCGGCACGCCGAGATCCGGCCGGCCGGGAACGGGTTCGCCATCAACGACCTCGGGTCCATGAACGGCACCCTCATCAACGGTTCGCCGATCCGCGAGCACGTGCTCCAAGACGGCGACGAAATCCGAATCGGCTCGACCACGCTGCGGTTCGAGGAGTCGTGAGGCGGAGGCGCCGCGGGACCCCGTCGGCGCTGGACACAGGGGTACCGTGCCCGAATCGGTCTTAACGATCCTGAAGTTCTGCTTCCTGGCGCTCCTCTATCTGTTTCTCTGGCGGGTGGTTCAGGTGGTGGTCCGTGAGATGCGCGCCCCGGTTCCCGGCGACGGGCCCGCGGCGGAGCCCAAAGCGAGCCGGAAAGAGCGGCGCGGCGCGCGGTTGCGAATCATCGAGCCGACCGAGCGCGAAGGCGAGCTGTATTCGCTCGGTGAGGAGATCACCGTCGGACGCGGCGGCGGCTGCGGGATCGTCCTCCCCGACGACCATTTCGTGTCGACGGTCCACGCCCGTCTGTTCCGTCGAGGCGACGACGTGTTCGTCGAGGACCTCGGTTCTCGCAACGGCACGTTCGTGAACGGGGACACCGTCGCCGCCCCCACCCGGCTCCGGCGCGGTGATCGGGTGCAGTTCGGCCAGACCGTGGGCGAGCTCGTCCGATGACGGTCCGGCTCATCGTCGGTGCCGCCACCGACGTCGGGAAGGTCCGGGGTCACAACGAGGACGCGTACCTCGTCGACGATCGGCTGGGGCTCGTCGCGGTCGCCGACGGCATGGGAGGACACCAGGCCGGCGAGGTCGCGAGCGCCACCGCGCTCGAGGCCCTGCGCGCCGCGGTCACCTCAGGGGAAGGCATCCGCGACGCGGTCACGTCTGCCAACGAGGCGGTGTACGACAAGTCGACCACCGATGAACGCCTGCGCGGGATGGGCACCACCCTCACCGCGGCGACGCTCGCCACCGGCGGGACGCTCCTCCTCGGCCACGTCGGTGACTCCCGCGCGTACCTCCTGCACGACCAGAAGCTGCAGCGGCTCACCACCGACCACAGCCTGGTCGAAGAGCTCATCCAGTCGGGGGAGCTCACTCCGGAGGAGGCGGAAGCCGACCCTCGCCGCTCCATGATCACCCGCGCCCTGGGAATCGAGCCCGACGTCGACGTCGACCTATACCCGACCCAGCTGTCGAGTGGCGACCGGCTGCTCTTCTGCTCCGACGGGTTGACGGGCATGGTCTCCGAGGAGGAGATCCGGACGATCCTCGCCGACGACCACGATCCCAGCGCCGCAGCGCGACGCCTCATCGCGGCGGCGAACACCGCCGGCGGCATCGACAACATCACCGTTCTCGTCGTCGATGTCGTCGACGACGAGGAACCCACCGCCGCCGTTCCCGCCGTCACCGCCGCGGAAGAACCGACCGAGGAGCCGCCCCGTCCGACCGGGGAGCCGTCGCCCGCGGTGGCCCGCCGCCAGGGACGACGGCGGCG
>DAIPLE010000184.1:0-4484 GCA_036769425.1 Actinomycetota bacterium | reverse complement strand
CCGAAGATCTTCTCGCAGAAGAGTCCGTCCTTCTCAGGCTTGAGCGTGCGGTAGTTGATCGTCTCCGGCTTCTTGACCTCGCCGTTCGACCACATGCGGATCTGGTCCGCGGTGGCGAGGGCGATGCTCAGCTTGGCGCTCTCGTTGACGTCGTGCACTCGTATCCCTCTTTGTCCTCGTTCGCCTAGCTCTGTCTCAGTACCGCGCCCGCTCGCGTTCGCGGGCGGCGTCTTCTTCGTCGGTGCCACGCTCCGGTCGACTCAGGTCGATCCCAAGCGATTCAGTGGTTCGGAAGGCGTCCTCGTCGAGCTCGCGGATCTCGACCTCTTCGCCGAGCTCGTTCATCACCCGGACGTTGAGGCACAACGCCTGCATCTCCTTGATGAGCACCTTGAAGCTCTCGGGGATGCCCGGCTCGGGGATGTTCTCCCCCTTGACGATCGCCTCGTAGACCTTGACCCGTCCGAGCACATCGTCGGATTTGATGGTCAGGATCTCCTGCAGCGCGTACGCCGCTCCGTAGGCCTCGAGCGCCCAGACCTCCATCTCCCCGAAGCGCTGACCCCCGAACTGGGCCTTCCCGCCGAGGGGCTGCTGGGTGATCATCGAGTACGGACCGGTCGAACGCGCGTGGATCTTGTCGTCGACCAGGTGGGCGAGCTTCAAGATGTACACGCATCCGACCGTCACGGCGCGGTCGTAGGGCTCCCCGGTCTGGCCGTCGTACAGGACGGCCTTCCCGTCGAGGCCGACGAGGTGACTGCCGTTCTCGCTGTCGGGGTGCATCCGCCGGAACAGGTTCTCGATCGTGCCTTGGGCTCCGGACTGCTCGACCTCGTCCCAGTGCGCGCCGTCGAAGACGGGGCTGGAGATCCAGACCGCCGGCTCGGTGATGGTGCGGGTCTTGCGCTCGTTCCGGGGGGCTTCGCGCTGGCCTTCCCACCCGTAGCGGGCGGCGTACCCGAGGTGAGCCTCAAGGACCTGTCCGACGTTCATGCGGGACGGCACGCCGAGGGGGTTGAGGATGATGTCGATCGGGGTCCCGTCGGCGAGGAACGGCATATCTTCGATCGGGAGGATCTTGGCGATGACGCCCTTGTTGCCGTGCCGGCCCGCGAGCTTGTCGCCTTCGCTGATCTTGCGCTTCTGGCCGACGTAGACCCGCACCAGCTGGTTCACGCCGGGGGGAAGCTCGTCTCCGTCTTCGCGTGAGAACTTCCGGACGCCGATCACCTTGCCGGTCTCGCCGTGGGGAACCTTCAGGGACGTGTCACGGACCTCGCGTGCCTTCTCACCGAAGATGGCACGCAGCAGGCGCTCTTCGGGGGTCAGCTCGGTCTCGCCCTTCGGGGTGACCTTGCCGACGAGGATGTCGCCGGGTCCGACCTCGGCCCCGACCCGGATGATTCCTTCCTCGTCGAGGTCCTTGAGGATGTCCTCAGAGAGGTTCGGGATGTCGCGGGTGATCTCCTCGGCGCCGAGCTTGGTGTCTCGGGCGTCGATCTCGTGCTCCTCGATGTGGATCGAGGTGAGGACGTCGTCGCGCACCAGTCGCTCGGAGATGACGATGGCGTCCTCGAAGTTGTGTCCCTTCCAGGACATGAAGGCGACGAGGAGGTTCTTGCCGAGCGCGAGCTCGCCGTCCTGGGTCGACGGACCGTCGGCGAGCACATCGTTTTCTTTGATGACGTCCCCGGTGGCGACCACCGGCTTCTGGTTGATGCAGGTCCCCTGGTTGGAGCGTCGAAACTTCGCGAGGCGGTACGTGACGCGACCGCGACGGGTCCCGCTCTCGTACTCGACGACGATGCTGTCACCGTTCACGTCGAGGACTCGACCGTTTCCCTGGGCGAGGATGAGATCGCCGGCGTCGCGAGCGGCGCGCTCCTCGACCCCGGTGCCGATGTACGGGGCGGTGGGGCGCAGCACCGGCACGGCTTGGCGCTGCATGTTGGCGCCCATCAGGGCCCGGTTGGCGTCGTCGTGCTCGAGGAAGGGGATGAGCGACGTGGCCACGGAGACGATCTGCTTGGGCGAGACGTCCATGTAGTCGACCTCGTGCGGGTCGACGTAGGCCAGCTCGCCCCGCTTGGCTCGCACGAGCACCCGCTCGTCGAGGAAGCGGCCGTTGGCGTCGAGCGCGGCGTTCGCCTGGGCGATCACGTAGCGGTCTTCGTCGTCCGCGGCAAGATATTCGATGTCTTGGGTGGCGCGACCGTTGACGACGTTGCGGTACGGCGTCTCGATGAAGCCGAACCGGTTGATCCGCGCGTACGTCGCGAGGTATCCGATGAGGCCGATGTTCGGGCCTTCCGGGGTCTCGATGGGGCACATGCGCCCGTAATGGCTCGGGTGCACGTCTCGGACCTCGAAGCCGGCCCGTTCGCGCGACAGCCCGCCCGGCCCGAGCGCGGAGAGGCGGCGCTTGTGGGTCAGTCCGGCGAGCGGGTTGGTCTGGTCCATGAACTGCGACAGCTGGCTGGACCCGAAGAACTCTTTGATCGCCGCGACGACCGGACGAATGTTGATCAGGGTCTGGGGGGTGATGGCCTCGACGTCCTGGGTGGTCATGCGCTCGCGGACCACGCGCTCCATGCGGGAGAGGCCGACTCGGACTTGGTTCTGGATGAGCTCGCCGACGGAGCGGACACGGCGGTTCCCGAAGTGGTCGATGTCGTCCGGGAAGTACTCGGGGTCGTTGTTGTGGAGCTTCACCAGGTACGAGACGGTGGCGAGGACGTCTGCCCGGGTGAGCTGGAAGTCGACCGGTCCGGCTTCGGGATCGGCGTTGGGGACAGCCAGGTCGTAGCGCTTGAGCGGCAGCTTGGCGTACTCGTCGCGCAGTTTCTTGGAGACCTTGTGGCGCCCGACTTTGGCCATGTCGTAGCGCTTGGGGTTAAAGAACAGGTTCTCGAGGAGTTGGCGGGCGGAGTCCGGCGTCGGCGGCTCGCCCGGGCGCAGCTTGCGGTAGATGTCGATGAACGCCGCCTCGGCGTCTTCGGTGTTGTCCTTGTCGAGGGTGTTGAGCATCGACTGGTACGGCTGCCCGTTCGGGTCGAGGACCAGGCTGGCGAGCTCTTCGGGGGATTCCCCGAAGCCGAGGGCCTTGAGGAGGATCGTGACCGGCTGCTTGCGCTTCCGGTCGATCCGGACGTAGGCGATGTCTTTCTTGTCGACCTCGAACTCGAGCCAGGCGCCCCGTCCGGGGATCATCTTGGCGTCGACGACGTCCTTTTCGGGCTGGGTCTTGTCGGGGTTGATCCCGAAGTAGACGCCGGGGGACCGGACGAGCTGGGAGACGACGATCCGCTCGGTGCCGTTGATGATGAAGGTGCCCCGGTCGGTCATCATCGGGAAGTCGCCCAAGAAGACCGTCTGCTCCTTGATCTCCCCGGTGGTGGAGTTCATGAACCGGGCCGTCACGAACAGCGGCCGGGCGTAGGTCATGTCCTTGTCGCGGCACTCCTCCTCGGAGTGCTTGGGCGGGTCAAAGACGTGGTCGGCGAGCTCGAGCTTCAGGGTTCCGGTGAAGTCCTCGATGGGCGAGATGTCGGCGAGAACCTCAGCGATTCCCTCCTCGATGAACCATTGGAACGACTTGCGCTGCACGGCGATGAGGTCGGGCAGCTCCAGCACCTGGGGCAGACGTGAGAACGACAGGCGTTCGCGGGACGCGAGGCGAGGCAATACCACTCCTTAGAGAGCGAGGCGCGCGCGGGCAGCGGTCAGGGAAAACAGCAGTAGCTCGAGCGGGCAGACACGGCTAGCCGGAGCCTACTCGCCTCCGGATCCGGCTGCAAACAAACGGCAGCGACCAGACCCCGGAGGGGCCGGACTGATGTCGGGCGCGACCCTAGAACGGCCCCTCTGCCGGGTCAAGGATTCCCGCGGAGCCGGGCCGGACGCTATTTGAGCTCGACGATCGCGCCGGCCGCTTCGAGCTGGGCTTTGGCCTTCCCGGCGTCTTCTTTGGTGGCCTTCTCGAGCACCGGATTGGGGGCGCTGTCGACGAGATCCTTGGCTTCCTTCAGGCCCAGCGTGGTGAGCGCCCGGACCTCTTTGATGACCTGGATCTTCTTGTCGCCGGCGGCGGTGAGGATCACGTCGAACTCGTCCTGCTCCTCGGCGGCGGGCGCCTCGCCGGCGGAGACCGGACCGGCGGCCATCGCGACCGGCGCCGCGGCGGTCACGCCGAACTCGTCCTCGAAGGCTTTCAGGAACTCGTTGAGCTCGAGGACGGTCATGTTCTTGAACACGTCCAGGAGCTCGTCTTTGGTCAGGGTGGCCATTGTCAGTTCTCCTCTGATTCGGCGTCGGCTGGCGTCGCCGGGTCTTGGGTCTCGGATGCGTCGGTGTCGGCGTCGGCGCTCGGGGCCTCGTCGACCGCGGCGATGGGGCTGGCGGCGTCGTCGGGTGCCGGTGGCGGCCCGGCCTCGGCGCCGACGGTCTCAGGGACCGTGGTCTCAGGGACCGTGGTCTCAGGG
>DAIPLE010000036.1:6171-13445 GCA_036769425.1 Actinomycetota bacterium | reverse complement strand
CGCGGGCCCCGAGCACGTCACCCGTGGTCGTGTCGCTGAGCTTCGCGACCGCGGCCAGGTCGCCACCGCCGACCGATTTCACCGGCTCCTGCTCCTTGCCGCGCAGCGCCACCAGCTGGTGGAGCCGCTCGTCGGACAGGGTCCGATCGTTCACCAGGGTCGCGTCGACGTCGACGCGACCCTGGTGAACGATCGGACCCTGTCCGACGAGCGGCTCCACCAGCTGGTGGCGCTGCGCGGCAAGGAGCAGGAGCCGGTGAAATCGGTCGGCGGTGGCGACCTGGCCGCGGTCGCGAAGCTCAGCGACACGACCACGGGTGACGTGCTCGGGGCCCGCGGCGCCGACATCGACGTCGAGCGCCTCGAGCGACCCCAGCCGGTCCTGCCGGTCGCGATCCGAGCGAAGTCGAAAAGCGACGAAGACAAGTTGGCGAACGCGCTGCACCGCCTCCAAGACGAAGACCCGGCGTTGCGGATCGAACGCAACGCCGAGACCCACCAGACGCTGTTGTGGGGGATGGGTGAGACCCATCTCGGGATCGCGCTGGAGCGGCTGCAACGCAAGTTCGGGGTCGCGGTCGAAACCGACGACGTGAAGGTCGCGTACCGAGAGACGATCACCAGCACCGCGGAGGCCGAAGGCCGGTACAAGAAGCAGACCGGCGGTCACGGCCAGTTCGGGGTGGCGTTCCTTCGAGTGGAACCCCGGGAGCGAAGCTCCGGCTTCGAGTTCAAGGACGCCGTTGTCGGGGGGGCGATCCCCCGCCAGTTCATCCCCGCGGTGGAGAAGGGAATCGCGGAGACGATGCAGTCCGGCGGCGTATACGGCTACCCGGTGGTCGACGTGGCGGTGACCTGTTTCGACGGCAAGTACCACTCCGTCGACTCGTCGGAGATGAGCTTCAAGATGGCGGGTTCCATCGGGTTCAAGGAGGCGATGGCGAAAGCGGCCCCGATCCTGCTCGAGCCGATCAGCGAGCTCGTCGTCACCGCGCCCGAACACTCGCTCGGCGACATCATGGGAGACTTGAACTCGAAGCGGGGCCGCATCCAGGGCTCGGGGAGCGTCGGGAACCACGAAGTGGAGATCGTCGCGCTGGTCCCGACGTCGGAGATCCTGCGCTACGCGATCGACCTGCGCTCACTCACCGGGGGGCGGGGACGGTTCGCGATGCAGCACTCGCATTACGACCCGGTGCCGACGCAGCTGGCATCGAAGCTCGTCCCGGCCGCGGCGTCCTAGTCCTGGTTACGACGCGGTGTAGACCGACCAGTCCTCGGGGTTGGCTTCGGTGTACTCGCCGAGCACCGTCCCGTCGACGGCGTCGAGCTCGACGAGGCCCCGCATCGATGGGGGCGTGTCGGCGCTGTAGAGCAGGATCCGCCAGGTCGGGCGGGAGCGCAGGCCCCGCCACGTGAGCTGCGCCGACGCGTGCCCGACGGGGAAGCCGACGGCGCGGGTCGCGAGCACGAGACCCTCGGTCTGATCGATGGTGAGCGGCCAGGCGGTCACCGCGTGGTACGCGGCGGCGACGAGGAGGATCCCGGCGCCAACGAGCAGCCCGCGGTTGGCGCTCGCGGCGTAGCCGGCCAGAGCCGCTACCGCGACGGCGACGAGGCAGCCGCCGGCGACGAGACGACGACGGGGGGTCGGGAACAGGTACGGCCCGACGTACGCGGTGACGTCGAGCTCGGCGGGGAGGGCGTCACCCGGCTCGGTCACGCCATCGACCTTACGTGGGCCACGTGGCCCGGAGGCGCTCGAAGGATCGGCTGAGCGGCTCGGGTAGGACGCGCGCTTCCGCGACGCTGGTCATGAAGTTCGTGTCACCCAGCCAGCGGGGCACGACGTGGACATGGAGGTGACCGGGGACGCCGGCACCCGCGGCCCGCCCCAGGTTCATGCCGACGTTCACGCCGTCGGGTTGGTACGCGGCCTTGAGCGCCACGGTCGCCTGGCGGGTTATGGCCATGAGCGCGTCGGCTTCGTCGGTGGTGAGCTGCTCGAGGTCTCCGACATGGCGCTGGGGTACGACTATGAGATGGCCCGACGTGTACGGGTACAGGTTCAGGACAGCGAAGATCAGCGGGGTCCGGGCGACGACCTGTGCGTCGTCACCGGTCGCGGAGCCGAGGGTGCAGAAGAGGCAGCCGTCGTTGGACGGCTCCACGTTGGCGACGTCCTCGATGTACGACGCGCGCCAGCCGGCCCAGAGCCGCTCGAGCGTCACCGGCGCTCCGCGACCTCCGCGCCAAGTCGGGTCACGAACGCGTCGACCGCGACGCCCCGTTCGGGCTCGTCGGTTCCCCGGGCGTTGACGCCGACGGTCCCGTCGGCGGCGTCGTCGTCACCGACCACGAGGACGTACGGGACTTTCTCGAGCTTGGCGCGCCGGACCCGGGCTCCGAGGGTGTCGTCGTGGGCGTCGAGGAGCTCGACTCGGTAGCTCTCGGCGCGGAGCCGGTCAGCGATCCGGAATGCGTACGCGTGATGGCGGTCCGCGACGGGGAGCACCGAGACCTGGATAGGGGCAAGCCAGGACGGGAACGCTCCCGCGTAGTGCTCCAGCAAGATGGCGAAGAACCGTTCGATGGCGCCGAACAGCGCCCGATGGATCATGACCGGCTGGTGTCGCTCGTTGTCGGCGCCGACGTAGTGCATGTCGAAGCGCTGGGGCATCTGGAAGTCGAGCTGGATGGTCGAGAGCTGCCAGCTGCGGCCGATCGCGTCTCGGGCCTGCACCGAGATCTTCGGGCCGTAGAAGGCGCCTCCACCCTCGTCGAGCACGGGGTCCAAGCCCATGTCCTGCGCCGCGGCGCGGAGCGCGGCGGTGGCCTCGTCCCAGTCGGCGTCGCTCCCGACCGCCTTCTGCGGTGGTCGGGTGGACAACTCGAGCTCGAAGTCCTCGAGGCCGAAGTCGCGGAGCAGCTCCAGGACGAAGATCAGGAGGGATCGCAGCTCGGCGGGCATCTGGTCGCGGGTGCAGAAGATGTGGGCGTCGTCTTGGGTCATGCCCCGCACCCGGGTCAGTCCGTGCACGACGCCCGAGCGTTCGTATCGGTACACCGTCCCGAACTCGAAGAGCCGCAGGGGCAGCTCGCGGTAAGAGCGGATCCGGCTCTTGTAGATCAAGATGTGGAACGGGCAGTTCATGGGCTTCAGGTAGTACGGGGTGCCCTCCCCCGGTCCTTCGTCGACGACCATGGGCGGGAACATGCCGTCGGCGAACCACTGCAGGTGCCCGGAGGTCTCGAACAGGTTCGCCTTGCTGATGTGCGGCGTGTTGACGAACGAGTAGCCGGACGTCTCGTGGCGGTGCCGCGAGTACTCCTCCATGATCGAGCGGACCATGGCGCCCTTCGGGTGAAAGACGGCGAGACCCGATCCGATCTCCTCGGGGAACGAGAACAGGTCGAGCTCGACACCGAGCCGGCGGTGGTCGCGGCGTTCGCCTTCCTCGAGTCGGTGCAGGTGTTCGGCGAGCGCCGCGGGTGTCTCCCACGCCGTGCCGTAGATGCGCTGCAGCACCGGGCCGTGCTCGTCGCCGCGCCAGTACGCGCCCGCCACGCGCATCAGCTTGAACGCGCCGAGCCGGGAGGTGGTCGGGACGTGGGGGCCCCGGCAGAGGTCGACGAACTCGTGGCCGTCGGCCCGGGGGTTGCGGTACACGGAGATGACCGCGCCGCTCCCCACCTCGGAACCGTCGACCCGTTCGATGATCTCCTGCTTGAACGGCTGGTCGGCGAAGCGGGCGAGACCCTCGTCACGATCGAGTTCCTCGCGGACGAACGGCTGGTCCGCGGCGACGATCGCTCGCATGCGCTCCTCGATCCGCTCGAGGTCGTGCTCAGTGAAGCGTTGCTGATCGGGGAGCTCGAAGTCGTAGTAGAAGCCGTCCTCGATCGCGGGTCCGATCGCGTAGCGCGCCCCCGGGAACAGGTCGGTCACCGCCTGGGCGAGAACGTGCGCGGTCGAGTGGCGCAGCACCTCGCGGCCCTCTGGTGTCTGGGGGGTGATGATGGCGACGGTGGCGTCGTGGTCGACGGGACGGTTGAGATCGACCGGCTCCCCATCGACGGTCGCGGCGAGGGCGGCCTTGGCGAGACGCGGCCCGATCGACGTCGCGACCTCGCGGGGGGTGACGCCCTTGGGGTAGTCGCGGGTCGACCCGTCCGGGAGCGTGATGGTGATGTCGTCGCCCATGGTTGGTGACGACGGTACCTGAGCGCCCGTCACGCGCCGGTGGAGATCTCGACCGGTCGGTCGAGCGGGACACCGAGGAGCGCGCCGAGCTCGCGGAGGACGTCCGGTGCGCTCGGGTCGTCACCCCCAGAGAGGACGGCGCTGGCAAGGTCGTCGATCGCCTCGACGGCGCGAGGTGCGTCGAGGTCGCGGTCGAGCGCGGCGCGAACTCGTTCCGCGAAGGGGCGAGGGTCGGGTCCGCCCGGGCGGGCGGCCGCGACGAGGAGGCGGTGGAGCAGCGCGGTGCCTTCGTCGAGGTCGGTGTCGTACCACTCGAATCCGGCGCGGTAGTGGTGACGCATGAGCGCGAGGCGGATAGCGCGGGCGTCGGTGGTCTTGAGCAGATCGCTGACGAACACGAGGTTGCCGAGCGACTTGCTCATCTTCTCGCCTTCGTAGCTGACCATCGCGGAGTGCATCCAGTGCCGGGAGAACGGTTCGCCGGTGACGCTCTCGCTCTGGGCGACCTCGCATTCGTGGTGGGGGAAGATCAGGTCGGTGCCGCCGCCGTGCAGGTCGAGAGGGACGCCGAGGCTCGCGGCGGACATGACCGAGCACTCGATGTGCCAGCCGGGGCGGCCGACGCCGAACGGGGCCCGCCAGGCCGGCTCGTCGGGAAGCGACGGCTGCCAGAGCACGAAGTCGAGCGGGTCACGCCGGTGGGGGTCCTCCGGTCGTCCCCCCCGGGCGGACGCCAGGCGCAGCATGTGATCACGGGAGTAATGGGACAGCTGACCGAAGCGGGGGAAGGTCGACACGTCGAAGTAGACGGTGCCGTGGGTGAGATAGGCGTGGCCGGCGTCGAGGAGCTGGCCGATCATCTCGATCATCCCCGGGATCGCCTCGGTGGCCCGGGGCTCGGCGACCGGTGGGCGCATGCCGAGCGCATCCATGTCGGCTCGGAAGCGGGCGAGCTCGCCGAGGCCGAGCTCGAGGTACGGGACGCCGAGCTCGCGGGCCTTCGGGAGGATCGAGTCGTCGACGTCGGTCACGTTGCGGACCATGCGGACCTCGTGGCCGAGATCCTCGAGCCGCCGCGCCAGGAGGTCGTACGCCAAGTACGTGGCCGCGTGCCCGAGATGCGTGGAGTCGTACGGGGTGATCCCGCAGACGTACATGCGCACGATCCGCCCGGGGTCGAACGCGACCACGCGCCGTTCGGCGGTGTCGAACAGCTGGATCGTCACCGATCGCCTTCCTCGAGGCCGAGCAGGCGCAGCGTGCCCTTCCCGTGGTGGCGGACGTTCACCGTGAGCAGCACGGCGGCGAAGGCCTCGATGCCGATCGCGTTGGCGAGCGAGCCGCCGTCGAAGGCCCGCAGGTTTGGGATCGAGGTGGCCAGCCCCCGCACCGTCCGGCGGGCGTCGTCGTCGTCGCCGCAGGCGATGATGTCGCTCTCGATCGGCGTGTCGAGCTTGGCCAGCGCGTCGGCAGGGATGAAGTGGAACGCGGCGACGACCCGCGCGTCGGGGACGCGGGCCTGCATGGCGGCGGCGACGGAGCCTTCGGGGGGGAGGACGGCGCGGAACTCGCGGTCGACGCGCTGGAGCCCGTTGGCCATGGCGACGACAACCTTCCCAGCGAGCAGATCGGCGTGCACGCTCGCGGTGTCAATCGCGGCGTCCCACGCGGTGCCGACCACCACGACGTCACGGGCCGCGGCCGCGGCCACGTTCGCTCCGGGCCGCAGCTTCGCCACCCGACTCCCCCACCGTTCGCGCAGCTCATCCACGACCGAGCTGGCCTTCGCTTCGTCACGCGATCCGGCGATCACGTCGAAGCCGGCGTCGGCGAGCCGAGCGGCGAGACCCCGACCCGCGGGGCCGGTCGCGCCGAGCACTCCGATCTCCATGCACCCCAGCATGGCACGACGACCCACGCGCCCGATGAGACCGGCGTACGCTGCGACGCGTGAGTGATCCCCCTCACCCCCGAGCACCAGCGTCGTTGCGCGTCGTCGGCGTGGTCGTCCTCGCGCTACTGGCCTGGCTGTTGCTGGGCTCCGCGCTGAGTGTCGCCCGCGCCGTCATCGCACTCGCGGGATACGTGATCGTCGCGGTCGTCGCCTACCTGGTTGGCAAGTGGGTCGGGCGCCACTCCGCGCCCAGCTAAACGCGATCGTTCGGGCTCACCCCTGCCGGTCGCCACCCGGGGGCGGCAAGGCTCACCCCGACGGTGAACCAACGGACTCGGCGGGCTCGGAGTCCTCGTCTTCAGGCTCGGGCCGGAACCGGAAGCGCGCGGGAGCAGTCGGCGTGGAACCGGCTGGCTCAGGCCCTCGACGTCAAGGTGATCCATATCTCCGAGCGCGACACTCAGATCAGCATCGAGCCCAAACGCGAGAACGAGTTCGTGAACACCTGGTCGGTAGAAGGCTTCTATGAGGAAGGGATCGCGCCCGCCGAGCTGGGCTGGGGCACCCACGAGCTCCACCTGCCACCCGGCGCGTACACGCACGCGACGGGCCCGAAGAACCAGATCTGTCTCGGTCATCCGGGCTGTCAGACCTGGGTCCGGTCCTGGGTCCCGTGCGGCGAGATCGTCGGGGTGGTGATTCGTCACGGTGAGGCCTTCTCGATCTCGGAGCGGCTCACCGTCGAGGACAACGACGCCGTCGTCTACCGGCCCACCGTCCACTACGCGTACTGCCCCACCGACGCCGCGCTGGCGAGCCTCCACGAGCTGCACATGCGCAACTACGACCTCCAGGCCGACCAGCGGATCATGAACGACGACATCGTCGGCGGGCGTGACGAGCTCGGCTGTCTCCTCATGGGGCATCCGCTCACCAGCTGGTGGATCGGCTCCCTCCTCGACATTCACGAGGCCCGAAAACTCGTTCCCCACCAGAACGCCACCACCTTGCAGGTCGCGGCGTCGCTCCTCGGCGCGGTGCAATGGCTGCTCACCGACCCGCGGCGAGGCGTGTGCCTCTCCGACGACCTTCCCCACGACGAGATCCTCGAACACGCCCGCCCGTACCTGGGCCCCTTCGTGTCCCGAGCCGTGGACTGGACACCGCTCGACCACC